>CAYWXJ010000005.1:23638-40816 GCA_964462405.1 uncultured Eubacterium sp. | reverse complement strand
GTAAAAAAGCAGTTTGAACAGCAGGGAGCCTTATTTACCGGGTATTACATTCGTAAAAAACGTAAAAATTCATGGCTGTGGTATTGTACCGACGGAACATGGAATAATATTGAAACCATTGTCAGTACAGAAGGATTAAGCCAGAAATTGATTTTGCCGGAGGAAAAATTAAAGCTTCCGGAAATGCATATCGGCAGAGGTCAGACCGTTTATTTTGTGGCTCAATGGAAGAACAGAGAAAACGGAGAGAAGATGGACTGCGGATATTGGGTGTTCCGCAATCCGTTGATGGCACATGCATTAGGAACCGCAGAGAATGGAAAGACATACCAGAATACGAAAGCCGTATTTGAACGTTCGTATGAATTGGGCTATCGCTATTTTGAAGTGGATGTAGCGTTGACAGAGGATGAAAAATTAGTATGCTGCCATGGCTGGTCAGAGAATAACTGCAAAGTTTGTGGAATGAAATATAAGCCTGAGTTTGAACATATGACCTATGAGATGTTCATGCAGCAGACAGTAAATGGAAATCCGGTCATGGACATCCGGGGCTTGTATGAGATCATGCGGGAATACCCGGATACATATTTTGAAATTGATCTGCACAAAAATAACTATGAGAAGAAAATAGAGCTTTTAATAGACGCTTTAGAATATGATGAAAGCTTATTAGACAGACTGCTGATTCAGGCGCAGGGAAGACCTGTGTATCATAAAATCAACGGAGTTCATCATTTCCTAAATAATCAGGTAATTGCAGGCGAGAGCTGGCTTGAGAAAATGGACGGCATGATCTCCTTTGCTTTAGAAAACGGTCTTTGTGCGATTGCACTGCGGAAAGATTTAGCGCAGCAGAAGCAGGTTGATATGATTCGTAAATCCGGTATTTATATTCTGGCATATACGATAAAGGATGATGTGGAGCTGTCGGTGGAGCTGTTGAACAGAGGTGTAAGTACGATTTGTGCAGACGGCATTTATATGAAGGATTTACCCGAACAGTATGCACAAAGATGAAATGAGGAATCATATTGAGTTCATTAGTGAAAGCATGTAAGAAATTTATAAAGCTGTTTGTAGATTACAAGATCGTTGATGATACAAAAAGATATACGTTAAAACATACCGGATTTGGAATCTCCTATTCCCTGAAAAAGGTCTATGAGAAAAAATGGGGTGGCTGTAAGGTAGACGGGCATAAGATTGTACTGGATAATTATATGGGAAAAGGTTATGGCTGTAATCCGAAATATGTAACCGAAGAACTGCTGAAAAGAAACAGCGGACTGGATATTGTATGGACCGTCAGGGATGCGAACCTGCATCGAAAGGAGTTTCCGGCAGGGGTACGTCTGGTGGAATATGGTTCGCCGGAGGCTTTTTGGGAATATGCGACGGCGAAGATCTGGATTAGCAACTATCACATGGTGGCATATTTAAATAAGGGACTGATGAAAAAACCGGAACAGAAGTATATACAGATGTGGCACGGCTCCTTTGGAATCAAAAAGATAGAAAATGACTGCAGTCTTTTAAGTCAGGATAAGAACTGGGCATATTTAGCGGAGAAAAATTCGAGGTATACAGATTTTTGGGTATCGAACAGTGGATTTGAAACAAAAGTGTACAGAGATTCCTTTTGGAATGTAGATAAGATTCTGGAATATGGTCATCCCAGGAATGATATATTTTTCCAAAGCGAACGGATGAAGCGTGCGCAGAGAGAAGTTTGCGGATATTTTAAGATTTCCGGAAAAAAGATATTATTATACGTGCCGACCTATCGTGATGAGGGAATGGAGAGCCGGGCATACCCGGACTATGAGGAGCTTATCACCAGTCTCAACGAACGGTTTTCCGGGGATTGGGTCATTTTTATCCGTATGCATCCGAGAATGAAAGAGTACGCGTCAAAGCTGATTCCGCAGAGGGAAAACATTATAGATGCAACAGAATATCCGGATATACAGGAGCTGCTTGCAGCAGCAGATGCAGTGCTGACAGATTATTCAAGCAGCATATTTGACTTTTTGCTTACCGGAAAACCGGGATTCTTATTTGTGCCGGATATGAAGGAATATGACAGTTCAAGGGGATTGTATTACCCGTTATCGGAAACGCCGTTTCCAATTGCAAAAAACAATCGTCAACTGCAGCAGAATATACGGCAGTTTGATGAAACCGAATATCATAAGCGTGCAGAGATATTCCTTGCCGGAAAGGAATCAAGAGAAGATGGACAGGCGTCGGAACGTGTAGTAAATTTATTGGAAGAGCTTTTAAATGAGAGAGGATAATATGAAAGGTCACGTTAGAACATTTTGGAACCGTAAAAATTTATTATGGGAATTAGTAAAAAAAGGAATTAAATTAAAATACCGCAGATCTTATTTAGGAATTGTATGGTCATTGTTAGAGCCGCTTTTGACAACGATCGTATTGACAATCGTATTTGGTACATTGTTTGGAAATAAAAGCGAATCATTTCCGCTTTACATTTTATGCGGACGTTTGCTGTATTCCTTTTTTTCATCATCCACAAAGAGCGCGGCAAAATCTATCAGAGCAAATGCATCCATGATAAAAAAGGTCTATGTACCGAAATATCTGTATCCGTTATCGAGTATCTTGTTTAATTATTGTATAACAGGAATCTCGCTGATTGTATTGCTGCCATTATGCTTGTACTGCCATGTAAGACCCACATGGTATATGCTGCAGGTTTTTGTGCCGCTGCTGCAGCTTTTCGTATTGACTTTTGGATTTGGAATGGTATTGTCAACAATTTGTGTGTTCTTCCGGGATATGCAGTATCTGTGGGATGTATTACTGATGATTATTATGTATACAAGTGCAATCTTTTATTATCCTGAGAAATTAATGAAAAGCGGATATGATTGGATATTGAAGTTCAATCCGCTTTACTGTATTATCATGAATTTCCGGAGCGCAATGTTTGGAGAGCTTATGAATATGGACTATTTCATATATGCAACAGGCTTTTCACTTGTATTAGCGGTATTTGGAATATTTATCTTTTATAAAAATCAGGATAAATTTATTTTGGAAATTTAGATAGGGGAATAAAAATATGGCAAAGCAGGCATTAGTTGTTGAAAATATTGGAATGAAATTTAATCTTAGCGAAGAAAAGATTGATAATTTAAAAGAGTACGTGATCAAGCTTTTTAAAAGGAAACTGAAGTATAATGAATTTTGGGCACTGAAAAACATCAGCTTTGAATTAGAGCAGGGAGACCGCCTTGGTATTTTAGGATTAAACGGAGCGGGAAAGAGTACGCTGCTTAAGGTGATCGCCGGTGTGTTCAAACCGACGGAAGGAAGCGTCAAACGGAACGGGAAAGTAGTTCCGCTGTTAGAGTTAGGAGCCGGGTTTGACAAGCAGTATACCGGAAGGGAAAACATATTTTTATACGGCGCCGTATTAGGATATGATAAGAAATATCTCGAAGAGAAATATGATCAGATCGTAAAGTTTTCCGGATTGAAAAAGTTTATTGATGTACCGATCAAGAATTATTCGTCCGGTATGAAGTCGAAGCTGGGATTTTCAATAGCAACCATTGCAGAGCCGGACATCCTGATTTTAGATGAGGTACTGTCCGTAGGAGATGCAAAATTCAGAAAAAAAAGTGAGAAAAAGATTATGGATATGATGAGCGGAGGGACTACGGTACTTTTCGTTTCACATTCCTTAGCGCAGGTAAAGCGGATTTGCAATAAGGCAATGATCTTAGATCGGGGAACCATAAAAGCATTTGGAAATATTGAAGATGTTGCACCTGTTTATGAGAAAATGATAGAAGAGTAAGATGGAGAATTGCAGAAATGAGAAGTGTTGTAGAGGAAAAAAGGCTGACAGCCACAGTAACCGGTATCAAATGGGAACGGATTTTTATAAATATTGATGTGAAGATAGAGGTGTCAGATGAAAGAGTAAAGCTGCCGGAGCTTGAGTTTTATGCCGTAAATGGCAATTATAAGGCAAAGACCAGATTTAAAGTGGCAGGAGTAGAAGGAAATGTATTCCGTCTTGTTACAAATGTAACAAACAATGGGGAGAACCGTTGTCTGCCGACAGGAACATATCGAATCTTTATCTGTCAGGGAGAAGAAAAATTAGCAGAATGCGATACGGACGCTTCCCTCGTTCCAAAATTAAATGATCTTTCCAGAAATTTTCTTTACAGTGCTAAAAGTAATGTATATGCAGTTACTTTTTTGGTAGAAGAGGGCGAGGAAATCTTGCCATTCCGGCTCCATGTGATTGCGGCAGCAAAGGACGTTATGGATTTTCCGGAATATAAGAATTTCTTTATAGAAATGCATCTGATCAAGAATTTTAAATTTGCGATGGGAGGCCGCCGTAAGTTTTTAGACCGTGTGTATCATATATACCATTTCTTTCTTGGAAGAAATCGTAAAAAAACAATACTCTTTATGTCAGAGCAGAACGAGGCGATTGCATCTAACTTAAAGGCAGTATCTGACCGGATGATGGAACGGGGATTAGACAAAGAATACCGTTTGCTGTTTTCGTCACGTTCGGCTGCTGCAATGGGGCAGTCTAAAATAAGCTGGTTTTCGGTAATAAAAAAGTTAGCGCAGAGCGGAATGGTCATTATTGACGATCATGCACCAGTATTAGACTGGTTAAAGCTTGCGGAGGATACAAAAGTAGTTCAGCTATGGCATGCCGGAGCGGGATTTAAATCCTCCGGTTACAGCCGTTGGGGACATTTAGGCTGTCCGAGTCCGGTATCCTGTCACAGACAGTACGCTTTTGGAATTGCAGGCTCTAAAAAAATTGCTCCGTTTTTCTCAGAGGTATGGGGAATTAACGATGAACAGGTACTTCCGACCGGAATGCCGCGGATGGACCAGTTTTTAGATGCGTCCTACAGAGAGGCAAAAACGAAGGAATTATATGAGAAATATCCTATGGCAAAAGGGAAAAAAGTAATTCTTTTCGCACCTACATACAGAGGAAAAAATAAGAAAAATGCATATTATCCTTATGAGAAGATCGACTTTGAAAAATTGTATCAGTTATGCGGTGAGGAATATGTGGTATTCTTTAAGATGCATCCATGGGTCAGCGAGAAGGTACCTGTTAAGAAGAAGTATGCAGATAAATTTGCAGATGTAGGTAAATATCCGAATATTAATGATCTGTTCTATATCACAGAATTGCTGATTACAGATTATTCGTCGAATATTTTTGAATATTCACTGATGCGTAAGCCGATGTTATTCTTTGCTTATGATAAGGTACAGTATTCTTTATCCCGCGGTTTTCACCGGGCATATGAAGAATCTGCACCGGGAAAGGTCTGCTATACATTTGAAGAAGTATTAGAAGCAATCGAAAAGCAGGATTACGAGTATGAAAAAGTAGAGCAGTATGTCGAGCATCATTTTGATTATACGGATTCCCATGCATCGGATCGGGTAATCGACTGGATCATCCGGGGAGAATTGCCGGAAGACATACGCAAAGAGTTAGAGAGAGTAGAGCAGCAGAATTTGTATATGGAAGAATTGGATTTTCATCCGGAGCTGATTGGAGAAGCGGAAGCAGTAGAAGAATAGGGAAAAGGAGTGTGTGTCATGAATATTGCAATTATATTCGCAGGCGGAAGCGGAGTTCGTATGGGAGCCGGAGTGCCGAAGCAGTTTTTGGAAATCAATGGTAAACCGATTATTATTCATACGCTGCAGTTGTTCCAATACCATGAATTGATTGACAAAATTTACATTTCTGTGTTAAAGGATTACATTCCGTATATGCAGGATCTGGTAGAGGAATATCATTTGCGGAAAGTAGCCCGGGTCATTCCGGGAGGGGAAACAGCGCAGGACTCTATTTATAATGCATTGCTCACGGCACGGGAAGAGAATCCGGATGATTCCATTGTATTGCTGCATGATGGGGTACGGCCGTTTGTATCATATGAGGTTATTACGAACAATATACGGAGTGTAGAAATGTATGGAAATGCAATTACATGTACCCCCTGCTATGAAACAATTATGATCAGCAAATCAGGAGAAACGGTGGAAACGGTTCCGTACAGAAAGGAAACCTTTGCAGGACAGGCACCGCAGAGCTTTTATTTAAAGGATATTATTGCAGCGCATGATGTGGTGAGAAGCCGTCCGGAAAGATATGAGAATATGGTGGATGCCTGTACCATTATCAGAAGCCAGGGAATTGAAGCGCATATGGTAATGGGAAACAGAGGAAATATAAAGGTCACCACACCGGAGGATGTGTATATGTTCCGTGCATTGCTGCAGTATAAAGAAAATGAGCAGGCATTTGGTTTAGGACTTACAAACCGGATAGACGCCAGAATGAATTTTGCTAAAGCGAAAGGAGAGAATGAGCCGTGCTAGATAAGAGTATACTGGAATCGCCTGAGGATAAGGTACTCCAAAATGACATAGAAGAAATTGCAGACAACGGATTTATCGCAGAACAGTTAGACGGAAAAACCGTACTGGTCACGGGAGCTACCGGATTGATTGGTTCACAGGTGGTAAAAGCACTTGCCTGCTGCAATAGAAAGAAAGACCTGAATATCCGGATTCTTGCATATGTCAGAAGCAGAGAGAAGGCAGAGAGAGTCTTTGGGAAATTATTAGAGCGGGGCGATGTAGTGATCGCAGCCGGAGATGTGAACCAAAGCATTGAATTAGAGGAGGACGTGGACTATATAGTCCATGGGGCAAGCCCCACAAGCTCAAAATATTTCGTTTCCAATCCGGTTGAAACCATTATGACGGCTATCTGCGGCACCAATCATATATTAGAATTTGCGAAGAAAAAGCAGGTAAAAGGAATGGTATATCTGTCTTCCCTGGAAGTCTATGGAACTCCGGACGGAAGCCTTACTTATATTACAGAGAAGGATTATGGATATATAGATCCGTTAAATATCAGAAGCAGTTATTCGGAAGGAAAACGGATGGTGGAATGCCTTTGTGCCTCCTATGCAAAGGAATATCAGGTGCCTGTCCGTATCGCGCGGCTGTCACAGACATTTGGTGCAGGCGTAGAATACAATGACGGCAGAGTATTTGCAGAATTTGCAAGATGTGCCATAGAAAAACGTGATATTGTGCTTCATACAGCGGGAAATACAGTAAGGAGCTATTGCTATACAAAGGATGCGGTCAGCGCGCTGCTGTATATTCTGCTGAAGGGTGCGGATGGCGAAGCATACAATGTGACGAATATGCAGACCGCAGTTTCCATACGGGAAATGGCAGAGCTGGTATGTGAAATATTCCCGGAATCCGGTATTCAGGTAGTTGTGGATATTCCGGAGGATATAGAGAAATTTGGGTATAATCCGGAGATGATTATCCGGTTAGACAGCAGCAAATTAGAAAACTTAGGCTGGAAAGCTACCGTCGGATTAAAGGATATGTATATAAAAATGTCTAAAAGCAGCTTTCAAAAGTAATTTAACAGGGAGAAAAAAATGATTGATGAGAAATTTTGGACAAGAGCGTTTTGTTGGTTAGTAGAGCACTTTGTACCGGTAAAAAAGAATAAGATTGTGTTTTCGCAGTTTGGCGGAAACGGATACGGCTGTAATCCGAAGGCAATCGCAGATGAATTTTTAAAAAGAGATAAGAACTATGACTTAGTCTGGATATTGAAAAAGAGTGCAGATGTCAGTAAGGCGGGACTGCCGGAGAGAGTAAGGGCAGTTGTTCCGAAGGGCGGTTCTTTTAATACCCTGTATGAATTGATGACGGCAAAGGTCTGGGTCAATAATATTCATTTTAATGTGTTGATTGATAAAGGGTTAAAGAAGAGAAAAGGAACCATCTATCTGAATACCTTCCATGGCGGAGTGACACTTAAAAATGAAGGAACGGATAAACACAGCTATCAGGCGGATAAAGAGCTGAGCTTGAAGGAACAGATGTATCGGAAGGATTCCGAGTATGTGGATTATATCACATCAGCCTGTGATACAGAGAAGCATGTGTTAGAAGAGTTTTACTACGGCAAAGGTGAGATCGTCAAATTAGGAGACGCAAGGAATGACCAGGTCATCAACGGTTCGCCGGAGGTCATAAAGAAAGTACGTGAGTTCTATCATATACCGGAAGATACAAAGATTATCCTGTATGCACCGACATTCCGTGCAGATATGAAACTGCACTGGTATGATTTGAATTATGAAGAAATCGTAGAATATTTAGAGAAGATGTATCAATGTAATTGGGTAATGATGATCCGGCTGCATCCGAGAATGGCGTCTAAGGCAAAGAAAATTATTCCGGCTTCTGATAAATTCATCAATGCCAGCGGATTTTTGGATATGCAGGATTTAGTCGTGGCGGCGGACATGATGATTTCTGATTATTCCTCCTGTGTGACAGATTTTATGCTGACAAGAAAACCGGCGTTTTTATATGTTCCCGACCTTGAGAATTACATTGAAAAACGGGGAATGTATTTTACAATGGAGGAGCTTCCCTTCCCATATGCGAAAACTACGCAGGAGTTAATGAATGTGATTGAAAAGTTTGATGCGGAATGTTATACTAAAGCTGTAGATGCATTTGTAAAGCGGATCGGCTATTTAGATGATGGTCAGGCATCCAAGCGAATTGTAGATTTTCTGGAAGCTAAGATGGAGGGCAGGAAATGAAAAAGGTAATTACGTATGGTACATTTGATCTTCTACATTATGGGCATATTAATTTGCTGCGGCGTGCAAAAGAGTATGGGGATTATTTAATCGTAGCATTATCTACGGATGAATTTAATTGGAATGAGAAGCAGAAAAAGTGCTATTTTTCATACGAAAAAAGAAAACAGATGTTAGAAGCTATCCGCTACGTCGATCTGGTAATTCCGGAAGAGGGCTGGGAACAGAAGTCACAGGATGTACAGGAATTTAAAGTGGACACATTTGTTATGGGAGATGACTGGGAAGGGAAATTCGATTTCTTAAAAGAGTATTGTGATGTGGTATATCTGCCAAGAACTCCCGAAATTTCAACGACCCAGATTAAGAGCAATTTAAAAGAAGGCGGTCCTGAAAAATAGGATGATAGGTATAGAAGAGAGTAACAGGAGAAGATTATTATGAAGAGAAAAATTGCAGCAATCATGGCAGTGATAACGATCTTTGCTATGTCTGATGAAATGTGTTTTGCAGAAGCGGTTTCAGAAGAGGTGAGTGCTGCTGCATCTGTAAATGAGGAAATTGCAGTAGATGCTGTCGGCGCAGGAGAAGTCATCAACTTGAATGTTGCGGCGGGTTCCGATATTTCAACTGCCGTAAATGAAGCACTGGCAACTGCCGCTGCGGCAGGCAGTGAAGCCGCGCCGTGTACGGTCGTTATTCCGGCAGGAAGCTATACGATCTCAAAAGCGCTTTATATCGGCAGCAATACCGTATTAAGAGCCGAGGGCGTAACCATTTCTTACAATGGAGCGGAAAAGTGTAATTTCATTGTGTCAGGTAAGAGCGACGTAAATGTAACTGCGGCAAATGCAGGATATAATGGTTATTCGAATATTACAATTATTGGCGGAATCTTCATCAGTAATAAGAACAATACTGCAAGTATGGTCAAAATTGCACATGCAAGAAATGTAACGATAACCGGTCTGACGTTATCCGGAGGTGGCTGTTCACATCAGATGGAGGTTTGCGCTATCGATGGCTTTACAGTAAACGGCTGTGCATTTCTGGATTCGCAGGCAGTATATGACGGAAAGAATAAGCAGGAAGCCTTACAGTTAGATATTCCGTGTTCGGAAGACGTGTACCTGAATACCTATCAGGATGGTACTGTAATGAAAAATGTGACGATTACGAATTGTACTTTTCGTAATGTGACAAGGGGAATAGGTACGCATACGGCATTGCTTGGTGCATACCATGAAAATATCGTGATTTCCAATAATACATTTCAAAATATATCAGAAGAAGCGATTGTTGGTCTGAATTATTATAATTGCAGCATTACCGGAAATGTAATCAATAACTGCGGCGCCGGTATTCTGTTTCAGTATTTTAAAGCAACCCCGGATGATTCCATTTATTCTTCTGTTCCGGCAGGAGCTTATGTAAGCAATGTGCGTAATGATGCAAATACTGTCATTTCCGGTAATAATATTGTTACAACATATAGTAAGAACTGTGATGAAATACAGGGAATTAAAGTTTATGGAAGTAAGCTTGCCAAAGCAACGACAGGACCGGACGGTAAGAAAATTCCGGCGGGAGATTACTATATATCAGGAGTCACCGTATCCGGCAATACAATTACAACTGCAGGTAATGGAATCCATTTGTCAGATGCAAAGAACTGTTCCATAACAGATAATACGATCGTAGGAAAAAATTTCAGCTCAAGTGACAGTAATGCGAAAAAGTATGACGGCATTTTCTTTAATGAAGCCAGTACAGGTATTGTAATTCAGAATAACAGTATAAAATCTATGACGAGACAGGGAATTTTTGGTATGGGTGGTTCCAGTGCTGCTTCTATCAGCGGGAATAAAATATCCTCCTGTACGGGTTATGGAATCGGTCTGTTTAATAAATGCATTATGTCAGGTGATATTTCCGGCAATACAATTACAAGTGCAGGCGGAACCGGAATTTCTGTTTCCACCAGCTCTAAAGTAGGCAATATTGCATCCAATACAATTACCAAAGCAGGCGGGACCGCAATCAATATTTATAAGAACTGTACAGTAAGCGGAAGTATTTCAGGGAATAAGATCGTTGATACGGCTGAGAAATATCACGGTATCTGTATCAGCACTTCCAGTACGGTAAACGGAAAAATAGAGAAAAATAGCATTACAAAATCTTCCAGGAAATATTCCGGAACACAGGGGATTCTTGTATATAATAAATCCGTTGTAAAGGGTGCGGTTATCAGCAATACGATTTCGAATACCAAGAAACATAATATTTCTGTAACAACGAGCAGTAAAGTCGGCGATATTACCGGAAATACATTGAAGAATGCAACTGGTAATGCAATATTGATTTACAATAAGAGTACCGTAAAGAAGATTAATAAGAATAAGATTACAAGCGCTAAGGAAAAAGCAATATTTATATTCGCCTTAAAGAATAACCTGACGATTTCAGATAATACCATCAGCAAGGGCAAGAATGCAGGTATTGTGCTTCAGCCGGGTACTACAAAATATAAAATCACTGTAAAAGGCAATACTGTGACAGTGCCGAAGAAGTGTTATGCAATCCGTGCCATAAACGGTAAAGTATCCGTTACAAACAATACTTTCAATAAGAGCAGTCTTGGAATTAAACTGGATAAAGGTGTAAAAGGAAAAGCGACAAAGAATAAGAAGAAATAATTGTAAAGAATGTGATTCCCTGTAAATGTGTATTGGCATAAGCCGCACATTTACAGGGAATTTTTTGCAAAATTTATCGAATATTGTTTATTTAATAATATCTTAATATTGTTTTATTAATATGAACTTACGTTGAAAATACAAATGAAATATAGTAAAATGAAAAAAATAAGAAATGGTCTATTTAAAATTTTGATAATAAACAAGAGGAAATAGAATGCAAAAGGCAAATAAGCCCGGAAAATTCCTGTGGGTCATAATTACGGGTATTCTGTTTAGTTATATATTGTCGAATGTATTGACTGCAGGCAAATGGAACAGCGAACGCTTTTTGGCAGAAGGACAGGTCTTTGAGGTACAGGAGAGCGTACTGAAAAAGTCAAATGATACCTGGATATATAATGATAGTCAGGACTGCTATGTTATTGCGGGGAATGATGCCGTAAAGCGATTTGGAAAATGGAATGAAGCAGTCGCATGGGAGGGGCTGTACATTGACATAGAGGAATTGGATCGTGAACCTGTTGATTTTGTGTTCAAACATTTAGATGAAAACAACAAACAAGTAGGTCAGACGATCATTACCTTAAAAAACGGAAAAAACTATATTGAGCTGAACCCGGAGGTGCCGTTCTGGGGATTTAAAATACAGATTTTAGGCGGCGATGAGCTGAAGTTCCGGCTCAAGGGAATACGGCTGACAGAGAATTTTCCGGATAGAAAAAAGATGGTGATTCTGTTTGCTGCCGTGCTGGCGGTATACCTTACGGCGGCAGTAATGATAATTGGAATATGGGGACGCACCCTCAGACGGAAAGCAAGGAAGCTTAATGCGGGGGACCGTGTCTTATACTTTCTGCAGTCTGTGTATGAGCTTATCTTCCGGGCAAGCTGGAAGAAATGGGGCTACAGGAAAAGCAAAAGGCAGCAGAGGATGACGCGTATCCTGTTGTTTGTGTTTTTGTTTGTTTATATGGTGGTCGTATATGATCAGGGAATCTATCAGCAGCGGGCAAATTACAAGTACCATGCACTTGTGGCTGCTGTTGTGTTTCTTTGGATCGCATGGGTATCCGGCAGGAAGAATATTGTAAGGCTGCAATGGAATAACCGGCTTGCATATTGCTGGATCGCATTCTTTAGTGTGGTCTGTATATCTGATTTTGCAGTAAATAAAAACTATAAATTTTTAGGATGGGAAATGCTGCTTGCAGGCGGAATGCTGTTTTTTGTCTGGCAGCAGATGGAACAGCCGGAGGATGTCATCTGCAATATGATGCGGGCACTTGAAATCGCATTTATACCGGAAGTGATATATCTGATATTCTTCCGGCAGAAATATGATGGGATTTTATATAATGGCGTATTCAAAAATCCGGAAGAATTTTGTGTGCTGTCATTAATGATGCTGTGGGTATTTATGGTAGAATTTTACGGCTGTATACGAAGAAGAGAAAAAGGTACGCTGCTGCCGCTTTACGGCTTAGGAATAGCGTTGAATTTTTACAATGTCCTGCAGACAGGCGAATTATTGGGAATTGATATTGCCATTGTGGTTTTAGAATTGCTGCTGATTATGCTGACAGCCGAGCGTGAAAGCGTAATCAGAAAATATGCAGGGTGGTTTTGCATATGCCTTGTAACCGTGTGTGCCGGCGTATACCTGTATCATACGGCGATCACAAAGCTGCCGGAAATGACAGGTACAAATGTTGTGCTTCAGGGAGAACAGTTCTATACGCATAAGAGTGAAGAAGAGATGGAAACGCTTAAGGAAAGCGGAAATGAAATCTACCAGAAGCTGAAAGTGGAGGATTCTGATCAGAAAGCGAAAGTCAGAAAATCCTATTTCAGAGAAATGAATTTGTCAGGACATAGTAATGCGGTACTGACAGTATGGAATAAAAAGAAGACGGCAGATAACAGCGTATTGCAGATTATGTACCGGTATGGAATTATCGCGGCAATCTGTTATATTCTGCTTTTCTGGGAATATGGAAAAGCGTTGTTAGCCGATTTTAAGAGAAAGCGAAAGCAGAAAAAAGCGGCAGAAGCAGATCTGTTTGCAGTGGGAGCGTTTGCATTGTGGATTGTAAGCGGATTTTTCTGGAATATAGAAAATCCTTTTGTGCAACCAATATGGATTGTAGTGTATTTATTGATGGGAAAATATATTGGAAAAGAAAGCGAGTGTTAAGAGGAGGAATGGAATGACTCAAAAAAGGGGAATAGACTGGCTGATATGTATTCTCTTTTCACTGATTACAGGGCTGGCAATATCCGCCATGTATTTTACCGGTGGAACCATCGATAAGTTTTTTGACGAAGGCGATGTATTAGAAATTTCTTATAAGGACATGAATATGACATTGACCGGAATGGTGTATTCAGAAGAGGATCAGCGGTATACAGTGACGGAAGAACAGGCAGTGATGTACTGGCAGAGCTTTACGACAGAAAATGTCTGGAAATTTATTAAGATAGACCTGACGGAGCTGACGAAGGAATCCATAAGAATGAAGCTGGGCTATTATACTATGGATAATATTCCTGTGGGAGAGGGCTATATCGATGTAAAAGACGGCGGGAACTGGATTCAATTAAAACAAAATGCATTTTCATATATTGTGGTATCTATTGAAGATGAGCAGGGCAGCAGCTTTGGAATTGATCATGTTAAGCTGTATACGGAGTTTCCGGACACAACGGTGTGGACGGTTGTCAGAAATGGACTCCTTTATGCATGTATCTGCTTATTGATCTGCAGTGTATTGTCAATAGGATTGCATAAACTCGGATATTCTCCGGATTGGTATGCCTTGACGGAAGGAATCCAGAAGCTATATCTGCTCATGGCGGGTATCCTTTTTAGAAATGAACTGTATATTTCAGAGAAGAAGCGGAGAAGGCTGCGAATAGGACTTTTTGTACTGCTTTTTGTAGTATTGTCATTTTTGAATGTATATGATTACTATTTTAAAGTAGAATTACATCGTTATATTATGCTGTTTTTTGTTGTGGTTTTATTTGCGGAAGCAATCTTGTATCAGGAAGGAGATATGAAGGTACAGAACTGGAGAAATCCCTTTGTACGGTTCTGGCTTTTGCAGTGGATTATGGTCTGCATTTCTGACTTCATCATTGCAAAACGAAATCCTTTTTTCTCATTTTATGGTTATATAATGCTTTTTGTTATGGGCTTTTTGTTTTTTGTATGGAGCAATCGGGAGGATGGAGCAGAGATCCGCAGGGAAATCTGCGTTGCTGTGGAATGGACTTTCTGGCTTTGTACCATTTACTGTCTGGCGTGCAGACCGGAAGCTGTTGGCTTCCGTTATAACGGATTTTATAATAATCCGAATCCATTTGGCTTATATATGGCGGTTGTTGTTTGTATATTTTTGTCCGAACTGGATTTTTATATCAAGGGTAAGAAGCATTGGATATGTATGCTGTTTTATGCGGCAGGTATTGAAATTGCAGTATTTTTCCTATATAAGACACAATGTACAACCGGAATCGCCGCACTTGGAGCCGCAGGTTTGTTTTGGTTTTTCGGATATTTTAGAAGAGGAATAAAAGGGGCTTTTCGGAAACGGTTTGTAAAAACAGTGTTAATTTTAGCGGTTGCGCTGGTTCCGTTTTTTGGAGTAATGCAATGGGGAATAAATACATTACCGTATCTTTTTCATACTTCGCTGTCATATCCGGGAGAGCTGAATTATGTAAAGGCGGATGTGAATATACTGCCGGAAATGGGAGAGATTGTATATGCGGCAGAACCGGACACAGTACCGGAGCTGTTAGCGCAGGAGCAGCAGGAGGTATCAGCAGTTGAACGTATTGTGCAGAAGCTTGAAAATGCGACATCTTTAAACGTGCTGTTATCGGGGAGGATCTATAATTATATTGCATATATCAGAGATATGAATCTGTTTGGACATACCAGAAGACCGATCGCTTATGGAACTTATACGAACTATGCTCATAACGGCTTCCTTGCCTATGCCCATGTATATGGCGTATATATTCTGATTCCATATATTCTTGCGAATTTTTATTATTTCTATTATGCAATGCGCCATAGAAGGCAGTATAGAAAAGCAACAGAGGATTCTTTTTTGCCAATCGCAGTATTTATCATATTTTTCTTAGAAAATATGATGGACAATGTAGATGTGCCGTTCCATTGGATTGTGTGGTTTGTGTTTGTAATGATAGGCGGAACTTTGTTTCGGCAGGATGACGGTTTGCAAAGCGGGGGGACTGTGCTATAATACGTGTAGTTCAATGACAAGAGAGAAGTTGATAATATGAAACAATTATTTGAAGATAAAAAATTATGGATACGAAGAGTGTTTTTAGCGTGCTATGATATTTGTGCCGTATTTCTCGCAGGTATGCTGGCGCTTATGGCTCGATTTGATTTTAATCTTTATGCCATACCCCCGTATTTTCTGGAAAATGCATGGAGATCGCTGCCGGCGGCAGCAGTTACCACGGTGCTGATTTTCTGGATATTTCGTCTGTACTCAAGCCTTTGGAGCTATGCAGGGGCAGTAGAGATGATGTATCTGGTATCGGCATGTGTCGTAGAAACACTTGTTAATATGATTTTGCTGCTGTTGTCCCATCCGGAGACAGGGTATCCGGTGCCACGTAGCTATTATGCATTTTTTGGAATCTTTTTGTTGGGAATGATTTTTATATGCAGATACAGTTATCGGGCATTGCGGGCAGTAAAAAATATGATTCGGGATGGGCAATATACTCGGAATGTATTAATTATAGGTGCAGGAGAAGCGGGTAATGCTTTGATTAAGGAGATTAAAAACAGTCGCTACTTAAAGAAACGAGTGATTGGTGTTATCGATGATAATAAGAATAAAGTTGGTGGCTATATTCAAGGAGTGAAGATTATAGGAACCAGAGAGGATATTATTGAAAAGTGCATGGAGTTCCATGTGCAGGAGATTATTGTAGCAATGCCTTCTGCATCTCCAAAACAGATGAAACAGATTTTAGATATCTGTAAGCAGACCGGCTGCGAGCTGAAACGTCTGCCGGGAATTTATCAGCTTGTAAACGGGGATGTCAGCATCAGCAACTTAAAAGAGGTAGATGTCAATGACCTGTTAGGACGGGAGCCGGTAGAGGTCAACTTAGATTCCATTATGGGCTATGTTTCCGGTCAGGTCATTATGGTTACCGGGGGCGGCGGTTCTATCGGAAGTGAGCTTTGCCGTCAGATTGCAGGGCATAATCCGAAGATGTTAGTCATTGTGGATATTTATGAAAATTCCACATATGATATACAAAATGAATTAAAGACAAAATTTCCGAATTTGAATCTGGCAGTATTAATTGGGTCTGTCCGGAATACGAACCGGATGAATCATATTTTTGAAACCTATCATCCGGATATTATTTATCATGCCGCTGCGCATAAGCATGTGCCATTGATGGAGGACAGTCCGAATGAAGCCATAAAGAATAATGTGCTTGGAACCTGGAAGTTAGTGCAGGCGGCGGATTACTACCATGTAAAGCGTTTTGTTATGATCTCAACTGATAAGGCGGTAAATCCTACAAATATCATGGGAGCCTCAAAGAGAATCTGTGAAATGATTATTCAGACATATAATAACCGTTCGGCGACAGAATATGTGGCAGTACGTTTCGGAAATGTATTAGGCAGTAATGGAAGCGTGATTCCATTGTTTAAAAAGCAGATTGAAAGGGGCGGCCCGGTGACTGTGACGGACCCGAATATTATAAGG
>CAYWXJ010000005.1:0-23628 GCA_964462405.1 uncultured Eubacterium sp. | reverse complement strand
TTTATGACGATACCGGAGGCAGTCTCCTTAGTACTTCAGGCAGGCGCCTATGCAAAAGGCGGCGAGATTTTTGTGCTGGATATGGGAGAACCGGTAAGGATTCTGGACCTTGCCCGCAATCTGATTCTGCTTTCCGGACACAAGCCGGATGAGGATATACCGATTGTATTTACTGGACTGCGTTCGGGAGAGAAGCTCTTTGAAGAAATGCTGATGGATGAAGAAGGAATGCAGGATACGGCAAACCGGCTGATTCATATCGGAAAGCCGATTGAAATGGATGAGGAGCATTTCTTAGAACAACTGGAGGAATTGAAGGAATACGTGGTAACAGAGCCTGCCGACATCAGAGAGTGGGTAAAGAAGATTGTGCCGACGTATCATCCGCAGAAGGGAGCTTAGTGGAGACAGGATTTATGATATATTCCATGACAAGAAAACAGGCAGTTTATACAAAAGTAAAGCGCGCATTAGACTTACTGCTGAGTCTTTGTGCCTGTATCATATTATCCCCTGTATTCGCAGTTTTATGTATTGCAATTAAATTAGACAGCAGGGGGCCGATTCTGTTTAAACAAAAGCGGATCGGAATCCATAAGACCTATTTTTCTATCTATAAATTCCGCACTATGCGGATTGATACGCCGAAAGATATGCCGACGCATATGCTTAAAAATCCTAAGCAGTATATTACAAGAGTAGGACATTTTCTGCGGAAGTCTTCTCTGGATGAGCTGCCGCAGCTTTTTAACATACTCAAAGGAGATATGAGTTTTGTAGGACCACGACCGGCACTCTGGAATCAGGACGATTTGATAGCGGAACGGGATAAGTATGAAGCGAATGATGTCATGCCCGGACTTACCGGATGGGCACAAATTAACGGCAGAGATGAATTGGAGATTCCCGTAAAAGCGGCATTAGATGGAGAATATGTAAAAAAGATGGGATTTCTATTTGATATGAGATGTTTTTTTGGAACATTTACTTCCGTACTAAAGGCAGATGGGGTTGTAGAAGGCGGAACCGGGGAGATGAAAGAAAAATAGCAGCATAGTAAAAAGGAGAATCGCCGTGAATAGAGTACTTATCGTCGGTGAACACAGCTACATTGGGACGTCCTTTGAAAAATATGTAAAAAGTCAGTCTTTCGATATGGAAGTAACATCCGTCGGAGCAAAAAATGCTGACTGGGAAAAAGTGGATTTGACTGACTATGATACAATACTGCATGTAGCTGCGATTGTTCATAAAAAGGAAACACCCGATATGCAGCAAATGTATCGGAAAGTGAATACCCTGTTTCCGGCAGAGCTTGCAAAGAAGGCAAAGAAAAGCGGCGTAAAGCAGTTCGTTTTTCTCAGCACCATGGCAGTATATGGAGAACAGTTATCTTTCATTAACGAAAATACTCTCCCGGAGCCGGCTACAATGTATGGCAGAAGCAAGCTGGCGGCGGAGAGAGCATTGCAAAAGCTCTCAGACGAAACATTTCGGATCACTATACTAAGACCTCCAATGGTATACGGAAAAGGCTGTCCGGGGAATTATGGAAGACTTGCAGGGCTGGCATACAGGATGCCTGTTTTTCCGGAAGTGAAAAATCAGCGGAGTATGATATATATTGAAAATCTCTGCTCATGTATTTATCAGGAAATGCAAAGTAAAGAAGTCTTTCGTGTAATTTGTCCGCAAAATGCAGATTATGTAAATACGACTGAGCTGGTAAGTACGATCCGGGAAGTACACGGCAGGAAAACATGGATTCTTCCTTTTCCCCGGAAAATCCTGCAGTTATTCATAAAAAAGAGCAGTACAGCCAGAAAAGTATTTGGAGACTGCTGTTATGAGCATAAGAAACAGGAAACCGATTATCAGATTGCAGATTTTAAAGAATCTGTTAAGAGGACTGAAATAGGGGAAACTGCACAAAATGACCGTAACTTGTAAAAGTCAAAGTACGGTCATTTTTCTGTTTGTTTTTCATTTTCTTCTATAAAAGTTTTTGTTAGAGATACAAATAGTATATAATACTTTTGAAAGTCTATGCGTTACTGCTATGCAGTTCGAAGAATACATAGCTAAGAAAAATATTGCAATATTTTTGCTTTGATACTACAATGATTATAAAAAATCGGAGATTGGATAAAAAAATGAAGAAATTAAAGATTTTACAGGTAAATAAATTATATTATCCATATACAGGCGGTGTTGAACGTGTTGTGCAGCAGATTGCAGAGGGACTTGCAGAACAGACAGAAATGAAAGTGTTAGTCTGCAATAAGGACAGAGAAACCGTAGTTGAAACAATAAACGGTGTAGAAGTGCAGCGTTCCGGAAGCTTTGCCATGCTGGGGAATTTACCGTTATCAATAAAATTTATCCGGGATTTTCAGAAAATGGCAAAGAATTATGACATTGTTCATTTTCATATGCCCTTTCCAATCGGTGATTTTGCAGGGCTACTTTCCGGATACGAGGGGAAAATCGTATTGTGGTGGCATAGCGATGTTGTCAGACAGAAAAAAATGATGCTCTTATACAGGCCCATCATGGAGCGGTTTTTGAAACGGGCAGATGCGATTGTGGTAGCGACACAGGGGCATATTGACGGTTCCGCATATCTGAAGCCCTATGCAGATAAATGTATCGTCATTCCCTATGGTGTGAATCCGGCGATTGAAGAGAAAGCGGATGAGTGGTTAGAAAAAGAACATTCGCCGCAGAAGATAGAAACAGCAGATGCACCTGTAAAATTCCTTTTTGCCGGAAGGTTGGTGTATTACAAAGGCTGCAAGGTACTGTTAGAAGCCTTTCGCCAGGTGAAGAGAGGAGAATTATATCTGGTAGGAAGCGGCATGATGGAAGCGGAGCTAAAGAGTTTAGCAGAGCGGTTTGGCATCAATGACAGAGTGCATTTCCTTGGAAATGTCAGTGATGAGGAATTAGGAAAGAATTTTGAAAAATGTGATGTATTTGTGCTTCCATCTATTGCAAGGAGTGAAGCGTTTGGGCTTGTTCAGATAGAAGCAATGGCATATGAAAAGCCGGTCATTAATACCAATCTTGCAAGCGGAGTGCCGTATGTGAGCATTCACGAAGAAACGGGACTTACCGTTGAACCGGAGGATGCAGCAGGTTTGGCAGATGCGATGAACTGGATGGTCGAACATCCGGAGGAGAGAAGAGCGATGGGGCGTAAAGGCCGCCGGAGAGTCAAAGAAGTATTTCAAATGGAGACCATGTTAGAACAACTGATGAAGGTTTACCATAATTTAGTTGGGGAGGATTTTTGACAAAATAATATATATCATGTATACTGTTAAAATAATATTATATTAATATAGGACATCCTTGGAGAAAGAAATGAATGGAATATCAAAACTTATATTGAGTATCACCAATGCCTTAAAGCCTCTTTTGTTAAAGATTTTTCCGATTGAGCTTCTTCGGAAACTAAAAGGAAAGATGATTTCGAACAGTTTTGAAAAATTAGAAGAGATCAATATTCTTCCCTATGCAGCAGGTCATTATCAGAAAGGCGTTAATTTAATTGGTAATATAAAAGCGGAGACGGGTCTGGGACAGAGCTGTCGTCTTGTTGCGTCTGCATTAGAACAGACAGATAGCCCGATGAGCGTATATCAATATACCCAGCTTGGTATACAAAAGACGGGGGATACCTCCTGGGACAGTAAGATAAGCGGAGAGCTTCCTTACGATATTAATTTAATTCATATTAATCCGCATGAACTGGGTATCACGTATCTTCAGATGGACAAGTCCGCCTGGGATTATCGTTATAATATAGCATATTGGTTATGGGAACTGGAAGAATTCCCGGACGAATGGACTCCTTGCTTCCATTGCCTGAATGAAATCTGGGCACCGTCGGAGTTCATTTGTCGCGCTATACGAAAAAAAACAGACCTTCCGGTGCGTTGTATGCCTTATCATGTAGAAGCTGTCATCCATAAGGAGTCCGGACGGACGGATTTTCATCTGCCGGAGGATAAATTCCTTTTTCTCATGATGTATGACCACAGCAGTATTATGGAGAGGAAGAATCCGTTAGGCGTACTGGAAGCCTTCAAACAGGCATTTACAAAAGAAAATGAGAAAGTGGGACTGGTCATTAAGATTAACAATGCCGCCAGAGAAGATGAGGAGAGCATTGGTGCCATTTTGGACGGCTATACCAATGTGTATCTGATTAAGGAAACGTTAGACAGAGATGCAGTGAACAGTCTGACAAAATGTGTGGATGTAGTCGTATCTCTTCACAGGGCAGAAGGATTTGGACTGGTACTGGCAGAAGCGATGCTTCTTGGAACGCCGACAATCGCAACAAACTGGTCATCAAATACGGAGTTTATGAATGAAGAAGTCGGCTGTATGGTAGATTATGAGTTGGTTACATTAGAAAAAGATATGCCGCCGTTTCAGGCGGGGAACCGTTGGGCAGACCCGGATATTCTGCAGGCAGCAGGCTATATGGTGAAATTGTTTGAGGATAAGGCGTTTTATCAGAGCATAGCAAAAAAAGCAAAAGAACATGCAAAAGAAGTATTGAGCATGGAGCGGGCGGCTGGCTTGATACGGCAGAGATTGACAGAGATTCGCGGAGAATTGGAAAAATCATGAAGAAAATAGCGATTGTAAATCAGCGGTATGGAACAGAAGTCAATGGCGGCTCCGAATATTATACAAGACTGATTGCAGAACATCTGAAAGATAGTTATGATGTAGAGATATTAACAACGACAGCATTGAATTATGACACCTGGGAAAATGATTATTCCGCAGGTGTTTCTAAGGTAAATGGGGTAAATGTCCGCCGTTTTCCGGTAAAGCATCCCCGAAATATGCTGTGGTTTCGGATCGTAAGTAAAATAACCGGAATTTTGGCAAAAGCCGGGATTCATACAGACAGATGGTGGGTTCGTGCGCAGGGACCAGATACGCCGGAGCTGATTCGTTATATAAAGGAACATAAGGGAATGTATGACAAATTTATTTTTGTCACATACCTGTATTACACCACCGTCATGGGGCTGCCGGAAGTTGCAGATAAAGCGGTTTTGATACCTACCGCCCATGATGAACCCTATATACAGTTTCCGATTTATAAGAAAATTTTTAACACGCCGTCGGCAATCGCATTTTTGACAGAAGAAGAAAAGACATTCGTGCAGCAGAAATTTGATAATAAAAACATACCCAGTGAAGTCATTGGAGTGGGGATCGATATTCCAAAGGAGTTGAAAGAAGATACCTGCAGAAAAAATGCTGTTTCGGCATTCCGGCGGAAATATGGTCTGGAAGAGGAATACATCATATATGCCGGCAGAGTGGATTATGGCAAGAAGTGCGATGAAATGTTTGCATTCTTCCAAAGATATAAAGAATTACATGCTGAGGATAAGCTTCAGCTTGTCGTCATCGGAAAAGATATGATGGGAATCCCGCAGAATGCAGATATTCACTATCTGGGATTTGTTTCAGAGGAAGATAAATATGCAGGTATCGCAGGCGCAAAGTATCTTTGGCTTCCGTCCCAGTTTGAGAGCCTTTCCATCGCGCTGTTAGAAGGCATGGCGTTAAAGGTTCCCGGACTTGTGAATGGAAACTGTGAGGTCTTAAAAGGACATTGCAGGAAGAGCAATGGAGGCGTATGGTACAGGGATTTTCAGGAATTTGAAGCCTGTATGGTGCAGTTGAATAGAATGTCTGCAGATGCATATGAAGAGATGCAGAGGAACGCGGCACACTATGTAGATAAGAATTATCGGTGGGAAATTGTCAAACAGAAGTTAGAGAAGATAATTGGATAGGAGAAACTATGTTTAGCAGAATAAAAGAACTTTATGCATATCGTGAAATGATATTTTCCTTGGTCAAAAGAGATCTGAAGGGCCGCTACAAAGGCTCTGTCCTGGGATTTTTGTGGACTTTTTTAAATCCATTGCTGCAGTTGGCAGTCTATACGATGGTATTTTCTGTCATTATGAGGGCGGGAATAGAGGATTATTATTTATTCCTGTTTGTCGCATTGGTTCCATGGATATTTTTCAGTACCTCTTTGTCCGGCGGGTCAAGCTGCATATGGGCGCAGCAGGATATGGTAAAGAAGATATACTTTCCAAGAGAGGTCTTACCGATTTCTTATGTTACCAGTCAGTTTGTAAATATGCTGTTAAGCTTTATTGTAATATTTGCGGTACTGTTCTGTTCTGGTCACAGGTTGAATTTAACGGCTGTTTTATGCCTTCCCCTTATCATGATTATTGAATATATTCTCGCATTGGGAATGGCAATGCTTGCATCGGCAATTACCGTGTATTTAAGAGATTTGGAGTACATTCTTGGAATCGTGACTATGGCATGGCAGTTTTTATCCCCGGTAATGTACTCTAAGGATATGGTGCCGACAGAATTCCGGTGGGTATTTAACTTAAATCCTATGACTCCGGTAATTGAAGCATATCGGGAAATCTTATATTATGGAAACGTTCCGCAAATGAATACGTTAGTAAGTGCGGTTGTTTTTGGATTCGTAGTGCTTGTAATCGGCTGGTATTCATTTAGTCATCTTCAGAAGCACTTTGTGGAGGAATTATAATGAAAGCAGAAAATGCTATTGAAGTGAAAAATATAACGAAAATTTTCAAAGTCTATCTGGATAAGGGTCATACGATGAAAGAGAAGCTCTTGTTTCGGAAGCGCAGGGCTTATGAGGAAAGAAATGTCTTAAACGGGATAAGCTTTGAAGTAAAAAAAGGCGAAGCGATCGGTCTGATCGGTCATAATGGATGCGGAAAAAGTACTACGCTGAAACTGCTGACGAAGATTATGTATCCGGACAGCGGAACGATTGAAATGCGTGGAAGGGTATCTAGCTTGATAGAGCTTGGTGCGGGCTTTCATCCGGATATGAGCGGAAGAGAGAATATTTATATCAATGCTTCTATATTTGGATTGACGAAGAAGGAAATTGACGCAAGATTAGATAGTATTATCGCATTTTCCGAACTGGAAGAATTTATCGACAATCCTGTAAGAACCTACTCTTCGGGAATGTATATGAGATTGGCATTTTCTGTGGCAATTAATGTAGATGCGGATATATTGCTGATAGATGAAATATTGGCTGTCGGAGATGCGGCATTTCAAGCGAAGTGCTTTAATAAACTAAGAGAAATCAAAGCGAATGGAACTACGATCATAATTGTTTCACACTCGTTAGCCCAGATAGAGCAGATATGTGAAAGAAGCTACTGGATCGATAATGGGAAAATCAGAATGGTGGGACGGCCGGCGTTGGTTCATCCGGAATATATGGAATATATGGGAGCGCGCCAGCAGGAGCATGAAGAGAAAATGAAGAATAAGAGCCGGAAAGAGAATGACCGGCAAGAGCCGCAGGAAGAAGAACGGGATATAGCGAAGAAAGATGAAATCGTAGAGATCACGCGGGTCAGTTTTAAAGATATGCAGGGAGAAGAGAAGACAAATATCAAGTGCGGCGAAGCGATTGATTTGGTGATTGAATACAAGGTAAATGCTGATGAAATTGATGAAACGCTTTTAGGGCTTTTGTTTTTCCGCAATGACGGTACGGTTTGCTATGGAACCAATACACAGCGGGAACGAATTGAAAATCTGCAGTTAAAAAAGCAGGGAACCATAGTTTTCCATATCAGCAAAATGAATTTTGTTGCCGGAGAATATTGGCTGGATGCGGCTATTCGGAGAGTCGATATGCTTCCTTATGTTTATTTAAAAGAAGCGGTTCGGTTTAGGATATATTCAGATGTGGATGAGGTTGGTGTTGCCAGAATCGATCATTCGTGGAGCATAGATTAGGAGAGTGAGATATGAAAAATATGATAGATGAAAAAAATATAGAATCTTTTACCTATAATATCGGAAACCGGACCGGAATAAAGCTGCTTGTAAAAAAAATCGTCAGAAAGCTGTCGTTCTGGCTGCTGCAGCCGATTGGCGATAAACAGAATGCATTTAACCAGCAGGTATATACGCAAATGCAGGAAATAGAACATACATTCGAAAATATAGAATGCAAATTATCGGAACTGCAGAAAATTAAAAAAGGGCTGGATGAACAGAAACTGCAAATCAGAAAATTAGAACAAAATATAGATTATCATATAGGGCTGCATGTATCAGGTACGAAAAATGATATTGATGTCATGGGAGATAAGCAGCTTTTAGAGCGGATCGAAGCATTAAAATCCTGTGAAAATGCCGAGATGGATGATAGAATGGCGGATGTAAGAAATATATTCCAAAATTGTATAGATGAGAATGTAAAGCTTCAGGATACAAGAGAAGTCATTGTTGTTTTATGCAGCGGATTAAAGAAGTATGCGGAAATGGAAGCTATTCGGAAAGAAGCTTTCAGCTTGTATAAGCTGTTGACGCGTTGGAGCAAATATCATGTGAAACTGGTTTCTCTTGAGGAGCAGGAACAGATCGAATATGATGGAAATGTGATCACTGCACCGGAGGATGAGCTGGAAAAATATTTTTCCACATTGGATATAAAACTGATTCTGGCAGTGGAGTCTGATATTTCACTTTTATACAGGGCAAAAAGCATCTTCTTTAAATATAAGACGATTGCCCGGGTCACAGGACAGAATCCATTAGCAGGAGTAGAACCATGTTATTATGAGCATATCCGTCATTTAAATGATATGGGATTTCAAAGATACGATGTGTATTCAAAGAAAGCAAAGACGTTATTAGAAGATGCAGGTCTTAAAAATGTGGAAATGAGAATACCTGTGGTGGATACGGAGCTGTGGACATATAAAGAAAAGATGGCAGAGGGTAAAATCCGGATTGGATTTGCATCCTCTCCGATGGCGGATGAGCAGTGTTTTGACCGGGGCATGGAGCTGCTGTCTCATACTATGGCAGAAGCGCCGGAAGCAGAATTTCATGTTCTTTGGAGAAGTGAAGAGGTAAAAATACCCGAAGCATGGAAGAATTTGGATAATTGTAAAATTTATTACGGAAAACAGAATGTGGAAGAGTTTTATGATAAAATCCATATGCTGATGATTCCGTATGCGACGATTGAAAACAACCATGCGTGTTCGATTTCTGCATTGGAGGCTATGCTGCAGGGAATACCGGTCGTGGCGACAGAAGTAGCAGGTGTTTCCGATCTGGTGAATGAGTTCGGAATCGGTGAGGTCTGTGAACCTGTAAGTGCAGAGGTAGTAAAGAGCATCAAGAAGATAAAAGAGCATTACACTGTTTATAATAGCTGTGAGAGAGCTATGCTATTAAGACTAAAACTTTCCGGGGATAATATCGTAGCAGAGGTCGAAAATTACGCAGATGAGTATTTGCCGGATAATATTACGACACTGGGCGAATGGCGGTATGCATTAGAGCAGGCGCAAAGAACGCTGGTAAAGGGTCCGGCGGAAATTAAAGCTTATTATTCTCAGTTTGAAATTGCAGAAAATTATAATAATGACCGTTTTATGCAGTTCCCGGAAAACTGTATTGATTTACTGGAGCGGACATCGATCGGAGTGATGATACAGGACCGGTTTAAGGGAGCAGAAATTAATATCTTAGATATTGCACCGGGAGACGGCAGAATCATGCAGGAAGATTTAAAATATGGAAAATGTCTTGGTGTGGATTCTTCAGAAGCCATGCTTCGCTTGATGAAAAAAAGATTTCAGGACAATAAAAACCTGCAGACAAAAACAGCAGACTACTTTGAGGATACCGTTGAAGGGGAGTTTGATGTAATTACTACGTTCCGCTATATAAGACATTTTGAATATTATCAAAGAAAGATCTTATACCGCAAGATCAGAGAAAATATGACTGCAAGAGGAATGTTTATTTTTGATGTGCCGAATATCAAATTTGAGATGCCGGTGCGCAATCGGAATGGATGGGACAAATATAATATTTATGACTTTTTTACCACCAAAGAAGAGATGACAGCGGAGCTGGAAAATAACGGATTTAAAGTGGAATATATCATCGCAGTCGGCAGTAATCTGATGAGCAATATTCCGGAGGAATGTAAGGATGAGCCGATCACCTGGACGTTTGGAGTTATCAAAGCATAGTTTGCAGTAGGAGTGGAAGTGCTGATGAAAAAAATTGCGTTTGTTTTACCCTGGTTTGGAGAAAAAATTCCCGGCGGAGCTGAAATGGAAGCCAGAGATCTGATAAAGCATTTAGCCCAGGCAGGAATCGAAATTGAGATTCTGACGACCTGTGTAAAAGAGTTTAGTTCTGACTGGAATATCAATCATTACAAGCCCGGAACATATCAGGAAATGCATGTAACAGTAAGGCGTTTTCCAATCAGAAAAAGAAATACAAAAAGCTTCGATGCAGTAAATGCTAAGTTAATGCAGGGAAAGCCGGTTGCCGGGGAAGAAGAACAGATATTTCTGCAGGAGATGATAAACAGCCCCGAATTATATACTTATATCAGAGAAAAACAGGAGAAATATCAGGCTTTTGTCTATATTCCGTATATGTTTGGAACAACATACTATGGGATAAAAGAGTGCCCGAAGAAAGCTATTCTCATTCCGTGCTTTCATGATGAAGCGTACTTTTATTTGAAGGCGTTCAAAGAGCTGTATTCCAAGGC
Source organism: uncultured Eubacterium sp. (assembly GCA_964462405.1). Classification (GTDB taxonomy): domain Bacteria; phylum Bacillota; class Clostridia; order Lachnospirales; family Lachnospiraceae; genus Roseburia_B. The sequence goes on along the minus strand of CAYWXJ010000005.1, from coordinate 12,965 downwards.
AGCGGCAATCGTATACAATGCAGAGCCGGAATATGAACTCGCCAATAAGTATTACGATCTGGAAAATGTGCGGCAGGTTGTTATGGGAATTGGAATGGATACTAAGATTTCAGGGAATGCAGACCGATTCCGGAATAAATATCATATTCAGGATGATTATATCCTGTATGCCGGAAGAAAAGATTTGGGAAAAAACGTTCATACACTTGTAACATATTTTGCGGAATATAAGAAGAGAACCGGAAGTAAAATGAAGCTTATTTTAATTGGCGGAGGCAAACTTGAGATTCCCGGGGATATGGAGCAGGAGATCATGGATCTTGGATTTGTGGATATACAGGATAAATATGATGCGTACAGCGGCGCGGCTTTATTGTGCCAGCCATCGCAAAATGAGAGCTTTTCCTTAGTAATCATGGAGAGCTGGCTGTGCGGCAGACCTGTTTTAGTTCATGATAAATGCAAAGTAACAAAGAATTTTGTACAGGAGAGTAATGGCGGTCTGTATTTTGCGGACTACTTTGAATTTGAAGGGGCAGTAGAATATATAAGAGATCACGCAGACACAGCGAGGCAAATGGGACAGAATGGCTGTATGTATGTCCGGGAAAAATTTGAATGGGATACTATAGTTAAGAAATATATAGAATTATTTGAAAACATTTCTTGTTAGAGGAGAAAGGGCATGGAAACAAAAATGGAGCAGATTGATGTTAAGAAGATTATGGAAGAGATTCGAAACGAAATCAAAGAAAAGGGATATAGTGCCAGTGAATTAAGTTTTCAGGACGTTGCCATTCCGAAAGTGCATGGAATCTATGGAGAAGACAGTGCGGCAGGATTAGCAGAGGGAATCGTAGAAGCGTCTGCCTGTCAGCGTGTGGATTTGTATTATCCTTTAGCCGGAAATCCCGTGAAAAGAATCATAAAAAAGATAATCAGGAAGATTGTGGGACTGGTTTTGATTCCAATCACATTAGAGCAGGAACGTTATAATGCAGCAATGGTGAGAAATATGCAGTTCGTACAGAAATACATGAATTATCAGCAGCAGGAAATCGAGGATTTAAAGAAGCAGGTAAGCGAATTGAAATCGCAGATAGAAGATAAATAGGAGGACGAAGAAATGCGCGTAATTCAGGTCCTTCCAACAATGGCGTATGGTGATGCGGTCGGAAATGATACTATGGCATTACATCATACGTTAAAAGAAATGGGATTCAACACCAAAATCTATGCAGAGAATATAGATAAACGGTTGAGCGGCATAGAAAAAGTGGAGAAAATCGGGAAATTAAAGGATGATGATATTGTTATTTATCATTTGTCCACAGGAACAGCATTGAATTATCAAATCAGCGGCTGGGGCGGAAGGCTTATTGTAATCTTTCATAATGTAACGCCGCCTGAATTTTATAAAAAATACAGCCCAAAGCTGGAAAGAATTTGTAAAGATGGCTGGAACGGGGTGAAATTCTTAGCAGATAAAGTGGAATACTGCCTGGCGGATTCTTCATATAACAGGCAGAATCTGCAGGATCTGGGCTATCAGTGTAACATAGATGTGCTTCCCATATTGATTCGTTTTGAAGATTATGAGAAAAAGCCGTCAGCGAAAGTCTTAAAAAAATATCAGGATGATGGGTATACCAATATTTTATTTACAGGCCGTATTGCACCGAATAAGAAGCAGGAGAATGTCATTGCCGCTTTTGCCTGTTATCAAAAATATTACAATCCGAAATCCCGATTATTCATTGCAGGCTCTTACAATGGAATGGAAAATTATTATAAACAGTTACAGGATTATACAGAGCAGTCAGGCGTAGAGCAGGTTGTTTTTACCGGACATATTCCCTTTGATGAGATTTTAGCATATTATCATTTGGCGGATCTTTTCCTGTGCATGAGTGAGCATGAGGGATTCTGCGTACCGTTGGTGGAAGCAATGTATTTTGATGTACCGGTAATTGCATATGATAAGGCAGCCATTGCAGATACCCTGGGAGGAAGCGGTCTGTTAATCAATGACAATGATCCGGTGTTAGCGGCAGGATTGATGGACAGACTGCAAAAGGACGCTGACTTAAAGGAAAAAGTGCTTTTCAATCAGAGAATGCGGTTAAAGGATTTTTCACATGAGCGTATTAATGAGAAATTTAAAGAATACTTAAGAGCTTTTATTGGTGAATAAAGATGAAAAAAATTGCGATTATCAATCAAAGATACGGATTAGAGGTAAATGGCGGTTCTGAATACTATACTAGATTAGTGGCGGAGCATTTAAAGAATGACTATGATGTGGAAGTACTGACGACCTGTGCATTAGACTATGTAACATGGGCAAATCATTACGACGAAGGAATCACGCAGATAAATGGAGTGAATGTAAGAAGATTTTCCGTAAAACAGGAGAGAAATCCTAAGAAATTCAATGCCATAAATGAAAAACTGTTACAGGAGCATGATGTTTCCGCAGAGCAGGAATGGGTCAGAGCGCAGGGACCGTATTGTCCAAAACTGATAGAATATATAGAAGAAAATCAGGATAAATATGAAGTATTTATATTTGTCACATATTTATATTATCTTACTGCGGTCGGACTGCCGAAAGTGGCGGAGAAGGCGGTACTGATACCGACCGCCCATGATGAGCCGTATATTTATTTTCAATTATATAAAGAGATTTTTAAAAAGCCGAAAGGAATGATATTCCTTACGGAGGAGGAAAAGGAATTTGTTCAGAGGAAATTTGAAAATCGTCATATTCCGCACACAATAGCCGCCGTCGGCGTAGATGTACCGGACAATGTCAGCGGAGAGAATTTCCGGAAAAAATACGGTATTCAGGGAGATTATGTAATCTATGTCGGCCGTATTGATGAAGGAAAGGACTGCCACTGGATGTTTAAGTATTTTATGGAATATAAGAGGCGTCATCCGCAAAATAAATTAAAGCTCATCCTCATGGGAAAAGCAGCAATGGAAATTCCAAAGCATCCGGACATCTGCAGCCTTGGTTTTGTCAGTGAGGAAGATAAATACAATGGAATTGCGGCAGCGAAGCTTTTGCTTTTGCCGTCTGAATTTGAAAGCTTATCCATATCTGTATTAGAAGCAATGAGTCTTGGAATACCCGTTTTGGTAAATGCGAAGAGTGAAGTCCTAAAGGGCCATTGCATCAAGAGTAATGCAGGCTTATATTATAAGAATTATTTTGAATTTGAGCTGGCATTAGAGTATATGTTAAGCAAAGAAAAAGAATATCGGTATATGCAGGATAATGCGGTGAACTATATAAAAGAAAATTATGAGTGGCAGCGAATTATACAGAAAATCAGAGAATTGATAGAACAAGTGGTAGGAGCAAAAGATGAAAAATAAGAAAGCCAGTGTGGTCAGGGATTCGAACCTTGAGTTGCTAAGAATTTTTTGTATTCGGATAGTATGGCAGCAAATATAAAATGTATGGAAAGGCAGGAAGTAAAATGATAAAAAGAAAGCAGCCGTTTAAAATAAGTGACATATTTGGAATATTGCTCTTATGGTTTCTCGTGGCAGTCATTTTGATATTGATTTATGGAAGCAGTGACTGTTCCTTAAAATACCCCCTTGCGTACTATGGTGGGGATGAAACCAGCTACATGGCAGAAGTAAAAATGATGTTAGATGGCAGCACCTGGTATGAAAGCGATAAACTGGGTGCTCCGTTTGGGACTAACAGAAATTCTATAATATCATATTACTTGTTTCATGACGTGCATTTACTGTCGTTTTTATTTGTGAAACTGACAAAAAATGTAGGATTGGCAGTCAATTTAACATTTTTTACAGTAATCTTTTTAATATCGGGAATCTCTTATGCTGTGCTGCGCAGCAGAAAAATCCATATATGGCTGTCTGTGCTCGGCAGTCTGGTGTTTACCTTCCAGAGTTATCTTTTCTACAGGAATATAGGGCATTTGATGCTGTCGGCATATCAGTTTGTGCCGTTAGCTGTTCTGCTGTCACTGTGGATTTTTGAAGACGATAATCTTTTGTTGTTATATCAGCAGAAAGAGCAGAGAAAGAAAAATATATCAGCAATTCTCTTTGGAGTATTCATCGGAATAAATGGAATAGGCTATTATCCTGTATTTTCCTGCTTTTTTATAATGATTGCAGGAGTGGCAAAAGCTTTACAGTCCAAAAAAATAAGAGGGTTGATGCAGGCAGTCCTGCAGTGTATGGCAATCGTAGCCGGAATCGGAATATCCATATCACGCTATCTTTGGATGAGATTATCCCATAATGGAATTGCGGTGGAAACAGCACGGAGCATGAGTGATATAGAACTGTATTCTCTGAAAATAGCAAGGTTGTTTATTCCGGGAAAAAGTACCGGAATAGATAAAATTGATACATTATTCAATGAGTATTCGTCAGTTGCACTGGCACAGACAGAAACAACCGAGTTTTTAGGTATGATTGGATGCTTCGGTTTTATAATCCTGTTGGGTGTACTCTTTGTTACGATAAAAAAGGAATCAAAATATTATCCGTTAAAGGTATTATCTTTCATGAACATTTCCGCAGTATTATTTGCAACGGTCGGAGGATTGGGCGTATTCTTTTTCCTGTTTGTTACAAAAGCAGTCCGCTGTTCGAATCGAATGTCGATATTTATTGCATTTATTTCGATTTTAACGGTGTGTATTTTGTTAAATGAAGGTTTTGAGTATATAAATCAAAAGCTTTTAGCAGATAAGACAAAAAATGTAAGATTTGGAGTAAAAGCCATCGGCGGACTCCTTGCTGCAGCCGTATTTGCAGCCAGTTTATATATACAGATTCCGTATTTTCATTATAATAACAGTCAGTTCGTTTATGCTTATGAAAACGATGAGAAGTTCGTAGAAGAAATTGAAGCGAGTGTTCCAGCTGGTTCTATGATATTCGAACTTCCGGGACAGATATATCTATCCGGCACTTTTGTAAATAACATGTGGCCGGACCAATTATTCATGCCGTATCTGCATTCCAAAGAGCTGAGATGGAGTTACGGTTCGTTTTACGGAGAAGATTCCCAGCGATGGTGCACATTTGTAGCAAATCAGGATACGGCGGAAATGATTGACAGCCTGGCATATATGGGATTTGCAGGGATTTATATAGACACCAGGGCATATACGGAGGAGGAGCTGCAGGCTTTACAGCAGGAGATAGAAACAGTTGTGAATACGAAACCGTCACAGGATGGAAACCGGACAATGCTGTTTTATAATATATCTTCGTATGCGCAGGAGCTGAAACAAAGTCAGACGGATGCGGAATGGAATGAAAAATACCAACAGGTAATCAATTACCGATAGAAAGTACCAGGAGAATAAGATGAGCGAAGCAGACAGAATCAGCTATTCGATATACAGTAAAGAGTATATCTCTAAGAAAATAAAGAAGCGTTTTATCAGCGAAGACACGATTTTATCTTACGAAGGAGAAGAATTTTTAGAGGCCTGTTATAAATGGCTGTTCCAACGGGAGATTGATGAAAGCGGCCGGAGGACTTATCTGAATCTGATGAATGACGGAATGGCAAGACAGGGCATCATCTATCTTTTGGCAAATACAGAGGAATTTGCGGACAGGTTTCCACTGAAAAATGAAGACATTTACAGAAAATTCTATTTGCAGTATGAATGGGATGTTTCGTATTTGTTAGATTATGAAGATTTCGTGGAATTTATATTTAAATGCTATGATGTGATACTCGAAAGACAGCCCGATGAAAAGGGAATATTGAGCTATTTATACTTTTTACTGCAGGGAGGACCGAAAGAAGCTGTCATAGGGATGTTAGCAGCTTCAGAAGAAGGAAAGAACAGAAAACGTATCAAAAATTCAGACGATTATTGTCAGGTATGGCAGAAGTGGGAAAAGAAACGGAAGAAATTTATAACAAGAATCCTGCTGCGAATAAAGAGATTTCTGAATTATAGAAGGAGAATGGAAAGAGAACTGCAGATATGCTGCAGCGAGCTGCTGTTGCTGCGTGTGCAGTTGCAGCGGAGGGAAAGCCAATGAAAGAAAATATCGTAATTATCGGAGCCTCCGGACATGCCCGGAGCGTAATGGATATTATCCTGCAGAATGAAGAATATTACATTGCGGGCTGTCTGTCGAAAGACCGGGCGAAGGGAGAATTAGTGGAAGGCATGTCTGATATAGAAATCATCGGCGGTGATGACAGGCTCGAGGAGCTCTATGTTAAGGGCGTGCGAAAAGCATTTGTGGCGATCGGAGATAACAAAATACGAAAAAAGATTATGCAAAAAGCCGGAAAAATCGGATTTGAATTTCCGGCGGTTATCAGCCGTCATGCGGTTCTCTCGCCAAGTGCAGTTGTCTCAGGAGGCACCTGCGTGATGCCGGGAGCCATTTTGAATGTAAATGTACATGTGGGGCAGGGGTGTATCATAAATACAAATTGTTCGGTAGACCATGATTGTATAGTAGAAGATTATGTGCATATAGCACCCGGAACTGCTGTTTCCGGAACGACCGTAATAGGAGAAGGGGTCTTTATAGGAACAAATTCCGCAGTGATTGATGGGATACATATAGGAGAATGGAGCCGCATCGGCGCGGGAGCAGCCGTTGTAAAAGACATACCGGCAAAAGCGCTTGCCTGTGGTGTGCCTGCAATAGTGAAAAAAGAACGATAAGACAGTAAGGAGAAAAGTGAAGAAATGAGAGAATTTATACCGGTTGCAATACCGAATTTTGCCGGGAATGAGAAAAAATACGTAAATGATTGTCTGGATACGACATGGATTTCTTCAGTTGGAAAGTATGTAAAGGATTTTGAAGCAGAATATGCGAAATATATGGAAGCAGAAGAGGCGGTGTCCTTTTGTAATGGTACGACCGCGCTGCATGTACCGCTGCTTGCGTTGGGACTACAGGCGGGAGATGAAGTGATTCTGCCGTCATTTACCTATATCGCAACTGCGAATGCAGTCAGATATTGCGGGGCAGTACCGGTATTTGCAGATTGTCTGGAAGATACCTGGAACATTGATCCGGAAGATATAAAAAGAAAGATTACCCCGAAGACGAAGGGAATCATTGCGGTACATTTATATGGAAACCCCTGTGATATGGATGCAATTATGGAAATTGCAAGGGAGCATAATTTGTTTGTATTAGAGGATGCGGCAGAATGCCACGGAGCTACTTATAAAGGGAAAAAAGCAGGCACTTTTGGAGATGTCGGAACCTTTAGCTTTTTTGGCAACAAAATTATTACCACCGGAGAAGGCGGTATGGCTGTTACGAATAATAAGAAACTAGCGGAACATATGCGGATTCTGAAAGGACAGGGACAAGACCCGCATAGACGTTATTGGTTCATCGAGGTCGGCTATAACTATCGAATGACCAATATTGAGGCTGCGATTGGCCTGGCGCAGTTAGAAAAGGTAGATTTACATATCGCAAACAGAAGAAGAGCGGCAAAGTGGTATATGGAAGAATTGGCGGATGTGCAGGAATATATCAAATTCCAGAAGGTGACAGAAGGAGCAGAAAGTGTCTGGTGGATGTTTTCCATCCTGCTTACGGATAAGTGTAAATGTACAAGGGATGAATTGATGGAAAAGCTTTATGAGGCAAAGATTGAAACACGGCCATTGTTCTACCCGATGCATATTATGCCGGTATATCAGAATGCACAAGCGGATTGTCCGGTATCTGAGAAAGTGTCTGCAAATGGAATGAATCTTCCGACCCATGCGGGATTGACACGGGAAGATGTGGCATATATCTGCAGTCAGATTAAGAAATATATAAGGTGATGAGGATTAAGTCAAATTATGAAAATAATAGTTGCGAGTACGATGATACCGTTTATCAACGGCGGCGGAGTCATTATCGTGGATTCGCTGGTTGATAAACTGAATGAATATGGATACGAAGCACAGGCGTTAAAACTGCCGTTTACTTCAAATTATAAACTGATGATGGAACAGATGTTAGCGTTGCGGTTATATCATCTGGAGGATTACTGCGACCGGCTGATTCCGATTCGTATGCCTTCCTATCTTTTGCAGCATCCGCAAAAATATCTTTGGTTTATCCATCATTACAGAGAAATGTATGATCTGTGGGATTCTGACCTTATGGGAATACCGAAGAATGCAGAAACCAGAGCGATTCGTGAATATGTAGTGAGAGCAGATGAAAAAGCATTCGCGGAGGCGAAAAAGATATATACAAATTCCCGGGAAGTATCAAAGCGTTTGTTAAAATTCAATAATATAACAGCAGAGCCGGTGTATCCGCCGCTATGGCATCCGGAAACGTTTTACTGCAATAAATATGGAGATTACATCTACTATCCCAGCAGAATCAATCATCATAAAAGGCAGCTTTTAGCAGTGCAGGCAATGAAATATGTTAAGACAGATGTAAAGCTGGTCATCAGCGGTAAGACAGAAAATGATTTGGTAAAAAGAGCGATTCAGAAAGAGATCAGAAACAATAGTTTAGAGAAAAAGGTTACGGTCATTGACCGGTGGATTACAGAGGAAGAAAAGGCAGAACTGATGGCAAATTGTCTGGCGGCTGCGTATATTCCGTTTAAAGAAGACAGTTATGGGTATCCTTCTTTGGAAGCGCATCATAGCTGTAAAGCTGTGATTTCCTGTACCGACAGCGGCGGAACGGATGAACTCATTGTTCCCGGTTATAACGGATATTTGACAGAACCGGCTCCCGAAAAATTAGCGGAGGTTTTTGACGAATTATATCTGGATAAGAAAAAAGCAGAAGAAATGGGGAAAAATGGGGGGGAACATCTGTTTGAATTAAATATCAGTTGGGACTATGTTATCAGGAGGTTTACAGAGTGAAGATAGCGATCGTAAATAATATGGTGCCGTTTTTATATGGCGGAGCGGAATTTCTGGTAGATAGTCTGGCAAAGCAGTTAGAACTTCATGGACATCGGGCAGAGAAGATTTTATTTCCTTTTTCATGGAAGTCTTATCAGGAGATTTTAGATAGTATTATGGCAGTACAGCTAAGTGTGCTGGATAATACGGATCTGGTGATAGCATTAAAGTTTCCGGCGTATTATATTGCCCACCCGAATAAGAAATTGTGGCTGCTTCATCAGTTCCGCCAGGCATATGACCTTTATGGAACGGAATTTTCCGGATTCCATGATGAGAACCCTTTAGATTATGCAATGCGTCACGGGATCATCAATTTAGACACTAAGGTATTAGGAGAATTAGAAGGCAGGATTTTTACCAATTCCCAGGTGGTAAGCGACAGATTGATGAAATTTAATGGAATTGATTCGGAAGTATTATATCCGCCGCTTATGGATGCCTCTTTATATAAACTGTCGGATGAATACGGGGATTTCATTTTTTACCCAGGCAGAGTGAATCTGTCAAAACGGCAGCACCTTGCAGTAGAGGCGATGCGATATACCAAATCCGGAGTGAAACTGGTCTTAGCGGGAAAAGGGGATAGTGAAGAGGATGAAAAACATATCCTTGAATTGATTGAACAGTATAGTCTTTGGGATAAAGTTACTTATTTGCAAGGTTTTATCAGTGAAAGAAAAAAAGTCGAATTATACGAAAAATGTCTGGCAAGTCTGTATATTCCGTATGATGAGGACAGCTATGGGTATGTGACGCTTGAGAGCTTTCAGGCGGGAAAGGCAGTGATTTCCTGTACAGATGCAGGCGGAACGGATGTTGTTGTAAAAGACGGTGTTACCGGATATATGACAGCTTCCTCTCCTGAGGATTTAGCGGAAGCTATGGATAAGATGTATTATAACCGTAAAAAAACAAGAGAAATGGGGAAACAGGGGCTGCCGCTGCTGGAAAAATTGGGCATCACATGGGAGAACGTAATTCGGAGGTTGACGGAATGAGAATAGCATGGGTAACGCCCTTTGATAGAAAAAGTGCGATCGGCAGATACAGTAAATATGCTGCCGAAGAAATTGCAAAATTTCATCAGGTAGATATATTTACGCCTGAATATAAAGAATATCATAAGACAAAGCTGGATATTTATGTGCTGGAAGAAAATACTGACAGATTACTGCAGTATGATATTTGCGTTTATAATATAGGAGATAACTCAATCTATCATGCATTGATATGGGAAGCGGCGCAGCAGGTTCCGGGAATCATCATCAGTCATGACATGAGTCTGCACAATTTTGTAAGAGGATACTGGATTGCTCATAGATGTCAGCCGGATAAATACATAGAGCTGATACAGGAGAAATTCGGTGAGGAAGAAGCAGAGTATCTGCTTGAGGCTGCAGGGACTGCGGGAACATGGAATGAGGTGGATTTTCAAAAATACAATTTGTCGGATGTGGTTTGTGAAAATGCATTGGCGGTTGTTGTACATTCCAATTATCACCGCAGAATTATGGAACAATTTTATTCAGGTATCCTGTCAGTAATTCCGTTACTGGATATGAATGAGTTGGATTCTGCTCCCGATGATCTCGAATTTGACGGATATAACAGGGATAAGATCAATATTCTGACGGTTGGGAATGTAAATCCGAATAAACGGATTCATTCCATTATCCGGGTAATTGGCGAAAATGAAGTGATAAAAAAGCATATTCATTATACCGTGATTGGTTCTTTGGCGCAGAGAGAATATGCAGAGGAACTGGAATGGCTGATAGAACGGTATGAATTGCAGGACAATGTAAAATTATTAGGATTTGTAGAGCATGAGACTCTTGCCTGCTATTATAGGGATGCAGATATTATAGCGAATTTGAGATGTCCTGCGATTGAAGGGGCTTCGGCATCTCTGAATGAACAAATGCTGCTTGGAAAAGCAGTGATTGTTTCCAATACAGGTATGTATGCGGATATTCCGGATGATTGTGTCATAAAGATTTCTGCAGAAGCGGAAAAAGAGGATTTAGAAAAAGAGCTTTTAAGGCTCGCAAAAGACAAAGACCAGTTAGAGAAAATCGGAAAAAATGCAAAGCGGTTCGCGAAAAAAGAGTTTTCCAGGGAACATTACAGAGAAGCATTTTTAGAAGTTTTAGAACAGGTCAGATTTTTAAAACCAATGCATGAATTGATCCGCAAGGTGAATTACAGGCTGAATCTGATGGGAAGTTTGATAGATACGGAAATCATTGATAATGTTGTAAATGAGATCGACAGGATATTTGCATCGGACAGCGAAGCGAAGGAGTAAAGAAGAATGATATACATTATAATGTGGCTTATTAGTATCATACTGCTGTCAGCAGAGATACTGTCTTTTTATAGAGAAGAAATAAATATTATAAAGTTATTAACGCTATCTTCAGGGGCATTTATCACGTTATACATATTAACGTCATCCGTATTACTATATTTAGATAAGTTCAGTGTCGGCAGAGTCATGACATACATGCTGTTATTGGAGTTTTGCATATGCCTGTTATGTTTTGCTTTTTGCGGCATCCCGAAATGGGAATTCATTGATTGGGATTTAAAGAAATATGTATTCTTACTGGCGGTTTTCATTGTTGTACTGTTAGTTACAGCATTAAAATCCGTTCCGGTGGCTCCGATGTTTGATGCAGGATGTTATGTATCTAAAGCGTTGCAGCTAACAGGTGATAATCCGACGGCAGTTGTAAATCTGCAGGAGTATACATTGATTCCGGATGAAACCGCGCAGGAGGAATTATTAGAGCTTCAGAATAATCAGGTCGGAATTTATGAAAAAGACAGAGATAATATGATTTATAACTATGAATATCATGGCTTGCCCACATGGCCGGCGGTATTAGCATTATCTGCAGCCTGTTTCGGAACGGAAAATATCAGTCTGATACTATCGTTTCTTTTGGTGATCGTTATTTCTTCCCTGTATCTGGTCATGGATAATTTGAGTATCGACCGATGGCATTCTAATTTGGGGATCATAATATTTGCAGTTTCGCCATTGGTATTATACCTTTATAAATTACCTTTATCAGAAGGCCTGATTACTTGTCTTTTTGCATTCTGTTTATTTGCAATATCGGAAAAAAACAGAACTGTGAGATGTATGGCTGGTTTTTCTATGGGAGCATTGTGTTTTTCACATATAAGTTTATTTATGTATTTCCCGGTATTATATGGATGTATTTTATTGTTGTACTTACGGGAAAAAGACAGCTCTTATGCAATTACCAATATACTTTTTAGCGTATGCTTCGTGCTTTCGCTGGTATATGCCGTAAAAGTGTCTTATATCTATTTGCGGGGGAATTTAGATAATCGTATTGAAGGAGTAGGTGCAAAAGAGCTTGTTTTGCTGATTGTGTTTATGGCAGCGGTGTGTATGCTGCTGCAATTTATCATATGCAGGTTAGTCGTATGCTGCACAAATATGGATTTATATGCATGGCTGGAAAAAAAGGCTGTATTTTTGTTAAAAATCCTTTTGGGATTGAGTCTGTTATATACAATTTATGACGGATATGTCATAGGATTTACAGATAAATTAGCGACAGGAGAAGGTTCCTGGCGTTTTCGGGAATTATATGCAAACCAGGGACTTATGTCCATTGCAAGGCTTAATATTGTAAATATAGCCATGGCAGTAGGATGGATTCTGCTGCCGCTGGTAATGATTCATTTCCTGAAGACCAAAAAATTAAATGTCTGGCAGATATGTTTCAATGGAATATGGATTTATGCATTGGCAATCTATACGTTTGTCCGGATGGATACGCCCATAAATTACAGTGCGTCAAGATATTTTCTGATTATACTGATACCGGCAGTAATCCTTGCAGGAGCACATATCATAAAGTCCAGAAAGCAACTGTTATTAGCAGCCATCGCTGCTGTTATCGTTTCCATTCCATTTAATATACCATTGTTACTGACCTGAATCCGTGAAACTCATTTAGTCACGATCCTTGTTTTCTCTTGAAAATC
>CAYWXJ010000004.1:0-47750 GCA_964462405.1 uncultured Eubacterium sp. | reverse complement strand
GGATATGAAGCACATTCCGGGCGTGGATATGTCCTCCGGTTCCTTAGGACAGGGCTTATCCGCAGCAGTTGGTATGGCACTTTCCGCAAAATTAGATAATAAAGATTACCGTGTATACGCATTGTGCGGTGACGGTGAGATTCAGGAAGGCCAGATCTGGGAAGCAGCTATGTTTGCCGGACATCGTAAATTAGACAATCTTGTAGTCATTGTAGATAACAACAATCTTCAAATTGACGGAACCGTGGAAGAAGTATGCTCTCCATATCCGATCGATAAGAAATTTGAAGCATTTAACTTCCATGTAATTAACATCAACGGCAACGATTTTGATGAGATCGCAGCAGCATTTAAAGAGGCAAGAGAAACAAAAGGAATGCCGACAGCAATTATCGCACATACCGTAAAAGGCAGGGGAGTTTCCTTCATGGAGAACCAGGTAGGCTGGCATGGAAAGGCTCCAAACGATGCAGAATACGAAACTGCAATGGAAGATTTGAAGAAAGCAGGTGAAGCATTATGTCAGTAATCGAAAATATCAAAGATTTGCCAAAGATTGCAACCAGAGACAGCTATGGTAACGCATTAGTAGAGCTTGGCAAAGAAAAAGAAAATTTAGTTGTATTAGATGCTGACCTTGCAGCAGCTACCAAGACAGGCGTATTCAAGAAGGCTTTCCCGGAAAGACACATTGACTGCGGTATCGCAGAAGCAAATATGACAGGAATTGCAGCAGGTATGTCTACCTGCGGAAAGGTTCCGTTTATCAGTACCTTCGCAATGTTTGCGGCAGGACGTTCCTTCGAGCAGGTGCGTAACTCCATCGGTTACCCGCATTTAAATGTAAAGATTGGTGCGACCCATGCCGGAATTTCCGTAGGAGAAGATGGAGCGACTCACCAGTGTAACGAAGACATTGCATTGATGCGTGTCATTCCCGGAATGGTAGTTATCAATCCAAGTGATGATATTGAAGCAAAAGCAGCCGTAAGAGCAGCTTATGAGCATGACGGTCCGGTTTATATGCGTTTCGGACGTCTTGCAGTTCCGGTTATCAACGACAGAGAAGACTACAAATTTGAACTTGGAAAAGGTGTGGTTTTACGGGAAGGAAAAGATATTACCATTTTTGCAACCGGATTATGTGTAGTAGAAGCACTGCTTGCAGCAGAGAAGCTTACAGCGGACGGAATTGATGCAGAAGTCATCAATATCCACACCATCAAACCGTTAGATGAGGAGCTTGTTGTTGCATCCGCATCTAAGACAGGCAAGGTATTTACCGTAGAAGAACATTCCATCATCGGCGGACTTGGAGCAGCAGTTTCTGAAGTGCTCTGTGAGAAGTGCCCGACAAAGGTTACCAGAATTGGTGTCAACGATGTATTCGGAGAATCCGGTCCTGCAGTAGAATTATTACATAAATATGGATTAGATGCAGAAGGTATTTACAATAAAATCAAAGAAACAGTATAACTATTCAGCAGGTCTGTGCAGTAACTGCACAGACCGTAACTGTAAAAGCACTGAACAGTTATGAAATGGAGGAGAAGGATAATGAGTCAGAAAGAGGTAATCGCAGCAGGTAAGACATCTCTTGGTATTGAGTTCGGTTCTACCAGAATCAAAGCAGTCTTAATCGGAGAAGACCATGTACCGCTTGCATCCGGCAGCCATGAATGGGAGAATCAGTTCGAGAATGGTATCTGGACCTACAGCTTAGATGCAATCTGGAACGGCTTACAGGACTGCTACAGAAATTTAGCGGCAGATGTACAGGAAAAATACGGAGAGACCTTAACGACAATAGGTTCCATCGGTTTTAGTGCAATGATGCACGGATATTTGGCATTTGATAAGAATGATGAATTATTAGTGCCGTTCCGTACCTGGAGAAATACCATTACAGAAGAAGCTGCTGATAAATTAACCGCAGAATTGAATTTCAACATTCCGCAGAGATGGAGTATTGCACATTTATATCAGGCGATCCTGAATAAAGAAGAGCATGTAAAAGATGTGACATTCTTTACCACGCTTGCAGGATACATTCACTGGCAGTTGACAGGCGAGAGGATTCTTGGAATCGGCGACGCTTCCGGTATGTTCCCGATTGACAGTGAAACAAGAGATTATGATGAAAAGATGCTTGAAAAATTCGATGCATTAGTAGCTCCGTGCGGATACCCATGGAAGCTGAAGGAAATTTTACCGAAGGTATTATTAGCCGGAGAAAATGCAGGAACTCTGACAGAAGAAGGAGCAAAACTTTTAGATACAACAGGCAATTTAAAAGCAGGTATTCCGGTATGCCCGCCGGAAGGTGATGCAGGAACCGGAATGGCGGCAACTAACAGTGTTGCGGTAAGAACCGGTAACGTATCTGCAGGAACTTCCGTATTTGCAATGATCGTTTTAGAAAGCCCATTAAAGAAAGTACATCAGGCAATCGACTTAGTAACTACACCGACCGGTGATGCAGTTGCAATGGTACACTGCAACAACTGTACCTCCGATTTAAATGCATGGGTAGGACTTTTCCGTGAATTTGCAGAGAGCTTCGGCATTGAAGTGGATATGAATAAATTATTCTCCGTATTGTACAATAAGGCGTTAGAAGGCGATGCTGACTGCGGCGGATTATTGGCATACAACTACTTCTCAGGTGAGAGCATCACAGGCTTTGAAGAAGGAAGACCATTGTTTGCAAGAAGCTCAGAGAGCAACTTCAATCTGGCAAACTTCATGCGTGCACATTTATTTACCGCACTTGGCGCCTTAAAGAATGGTCTCGATATTCTATTAAAAGAAGAAGATGTTAAGGTAGATAAAATTTACGGACACGGCGGATTATTCAAGACTCCGGTAGTAGGACAGAGAATCATGGCTGCAGCTATAGATACTCCGGTATCCGTTATGGAAACTGCCGGTGAAGGCGGCGCATGGGGAATTGCAGTATTAGCTTCCTATATGCAGAATAAAGAAGAAGGCGAGTCCTTATCCGATTACTTAAGCAATAAAGTATTCGGCGGCGAAGAAGGAATTACAGAAAATCCGGTTGCAGAAGATGTAAAAGGATTTGATGAATTCTTAAAGACCTACAATGCAGGACTGCCAATCGAGCGTGCAGCAGTAGAGTGTTTAAAAATGTAGTTCTTACAGTTTGCGATACGCCGCAGCGAATGGCGTAAGTGAATTTTTTGAGAAAGGATAATACAGATTATGCTTGAAGAATTAAAGAAACAGGTATATGAGGCAAACATGGAGCTGCCTCGCCGCAGATTGATTACCTATACATGGGGAAATGTCAGCGGAATTGACCGTGAGAACGGCTATTTTGTAATCAAACCAAGCGGTGTGGATTATGATGCCTTAACACCAGACGACATGGTCGTTATGGACTTAGAAGGCAATAAAATCGAAGGAAAGTACAAACCATCCTCCGATACACCGACACATCTGGAATTATATAAGAAATATCCGGAGATCGGCGGTGTCGTACATACCCATTCACCGGAAGCAACCTCCTGGGCACAGGCAGGCAGAAGCATTCCGTTATACGGAACGACCCATGCAGATTACTTCTACGGAGAAATTCCATGCGCAAGAAGCTTAACACCGGAAGAAATCGACGAAGCATACGAAACAAACACCGGAAAGGTTATCATCGAAACCTTTGAAGAGCGCGGTGTCAATCCGATGCATACGCCGGGTGTGCTTTGCACCAATCATGGACCGTTTACCTGGGGAAAAGACGCAGCAGAAGCTGTTCATAATGCCGTTGTCTTAGAAGAAGTTGCAAAAATGGCAACCAAGACGGAACTGATTAATCCAAAGGTAAAACCGGCGCCGGATTGTATTCGGGATAAACATTTCTTCCGTAAACACGGAGCAAATGCATATTACGGCCAGAACTAAACGTTACATAAAGCGATAAGTTAAAAATTCACAAAAAGCAGGACATCGTAATGATCAAAAATACGATGTTCTGCTTTTTGGTTGTCAAAGCCTTTGGAGGGGTGTTTTATTTTGCAATAACGTCCGTTCCACAGAAAAGCATAGGCAGGGTAACGGACCGTTTTCCCCGAAGCGAAAGCGGGTCTGACATGAGCATATACAGCTGCCTGCTGACGAACCCTTCCCCAAATTTGTAACAGTTCAGCCTTTCGGCTTCACTGTTACTGAATCCGTCCATTTAAAGTTGCCTACGGCAAGGGGCGGATTCACGCTCGGAAAAATCTACATATTCTTACGGGCTTTGCAGCAAGTGCAAAGTCCTACGCTGAACTGTTACCCAAATTGTAACAGTTCAGCCCGCGCCATTCGCAAAATCGTGCTATCGCACTCTCCGCTGCTTTGCAGCTATTTTTGCTCATATTCGGGCGCTCCGCTCATGAAATAACGCAAATTCAAAAACGAGCAAACAAAAGGCGTTTGTTCGTTTTGTGATATTTGCATTATTTCATGGCTGAACTGTTACCCCAAATTTCATATAAAAAAATATGAGCATTGCGAAACACAGCAATAAAATAGTATAATATAAATTAGATTAACGGAAAGCACAATCTGAAAGGAAGGAAGATCGGTTCATTCCGGCAGACCAGAATGAACCGGCAGAGGAATCATGATAAAAGTATTTTTAGTAGAAGATGAAATTGTAATACGCGAGGCGATTCACAAAATGATTCCATGGGCAGAATATGGATTTGAATTGATCGGTGAAGCAAAAGACGGTGAAATGGCATTGCCGCTTATCAAAAAAAGTAAGCCGGATGTGTTAATAACAGACATAAAGATGCCCTTTATGGATGGATTGACATTAAGCAGGCTCGTTAAGAAGGATCTGCCGAATACAAAGATCATCATTATCAGCGGCTATGATGATTTTGATTATGCCAGACAGGCAATCTCACTTGGAATTGAGCAATATCTGCTAAAGCCTATCAGTAAAGCAGAATTTTTAGAGGTATTAGAAGGCATCCGTTCAAAATATGAAAAAGAAAACGAACAGAAATTATTTTATCAGAAGTTCGAAAACGAGATCAAAGCATATGAGAAAAATGCCCAGAGAGACTTTTTTGAGCTTCTGGTATCTGAAGATGTGGACCTGCAGAAGATATATGAGCAGGCGGACAAGCTGCAGATCGACGTTATGGCGCAATGCTACAATCTGGTATTGTTTGATATTGGCTCTAAGACAGACTATCAGAATGTAGAGGATATGTACTCAAAGGATACGGCGGACGTTTTGAATAAGATAGACGAATTTCTTATCAATAACCAGAATTATCAGATTTTCCGCAATCAGCAGTTTAATTATGCGGTTTTGATTAAAGGCGATGAAGCAGAGATAGACCAGCTTACATCAGACTGCATTAATTCTTTGAAAAACATATTTGAACAGAACGGGAAGTTAGAATGGTTTGTGTGCGCAGGCAAAAAGGTAGAGAGGCTCAGCCTTATGAGCGAATGCTATAAAGAAGCGATGAAATCTTTTGCATACCGCTATCTTGGCTACCGTTATGTTTTTTCTTACGAAGATGTGGAAAAAACTGCTGCTGATGATAATATGAACCTGCAGAATATTGATATGAATGCAGTAAAACAGGAAATTATCTATAATTTCCTCTGTAATGCGTTAGAAGAGGAAGTGGACAGCTTTGTAAAAAATTATCTGCAGATGATTGGGGGCGAAGCGCTGCGCTCGAAAATGTTCCAGCAATACATACTTTTGAATCTGCATTTCTGTTTGACCAGCTTTGCGGAGAAGTTAGGATATGATAAGTCTGAAATTGATGACTACTTAAAGTTTATCTGTGATGAACGAATAAAATCTACAGAAGATTTAGAGAAAATCATCGGAGCGATTTTACGAAAAGGGATTAAACTGCGGGAAGAAAGCTCAAAAGGAAGAAATCAAAGCGTTGTTCGTACTGCATTACAGTATATGGAGGAGAATTTTGCAGATGATTCTATGACATTGAATCGTGTTGCAGGGGTGGCAAATGTAAGCGCGAATCATTTCAGTGCATTATTCAGTCAGGAAATGGAGCAGACCTTTATCGAATATCTGACTCAACTGCGTATGAATAAAGCAAAAGAGCTGCTGCGCTGTACGGATAAGCGTTCCGGCGAGATCGCTATAGAGGTGGGCTATAAAGATCCGCATTATTTCAGTTTTCTATTCAAGAAGACACAGGGGTGTACACCTAGTGAATACAGGAATCAGAAAGATACCTAGTGCCTTGGATTACAGGGAACGGAGGAGAGAGGCTTATGAGAGAAAAAATAACGCAGGTCTATAATAATTCGAGTCTTGCAACCAAGATCAGATATTCCTACATGTTTTTGGTAATACCGTTCGTATTATTTTTGATTTTTTGTTTTTACAATTTATGGGATGTCAACCGGAATTATGAGGACATGATTAATTCCACGGTGGTTGCCAGTGAGTTCAGCCTTGATTTCAAGAAAGAGTTTGATTATGAAACCTACCTTTTGATTGTAGAAAATAAGACGATTGCAGAATCGAACCTGAACGATATGCTGAATGAAGCGAATCGTATCGTAAGAGGCTTAGAGGAGCTGACAGAATCGGAGGAAAACAGCAGCCGGTTAGAAAGTGTTGAGAAATATTTGGAAAATTTAGAGATTTACATTACCCGTATAGAGGAAAATCTCAGAGAAGGAAATAAATACGAGGACAATATTGAAATATGGGAAAATGACGTTCAGATCGTCACCTCCCTGGTACGGGAGAGTATTTTCCAGTATATCTATTACGAAGTCGGAGATATACAGAAATCCCATGAAGAATATCAGGAGTTTTTTATGGCAATGATCAAGAACTCGATTCTTGTATTTGCAGCTATCATGCTGCTGATTGTGGTGTTATCTTATTATATCCCTTTGAGTATCACACGCCCCATCAGAGAACTGAGCGAGGTGACAGACCAGGTGGCGAAGGGGGATCTGGCCGTCCGTTCTGATGTCAGATCAGGTGCGGAGGTCAGTGTGCTCAATGATTCCCTGAATATGATGATTGATAAGATAAACGAGCTGTTAGAGCAGGTGACCAGGGAACAGGTTCGCTTGCGGAGAGCAGAGTTTGAACTTTTGCAGGCGCAGATCAATCCGCATTTCCTTTACAATACGTTAGATGCGATTATGTGGTTAGCGGAATCCGGAGAACAGAAAAAAGTGGTAAGCATGGTAAGCAGCCTGTCGGAGTTTTTCAGAACATCCCTGAATCAGGGAAAAGACATCATTAGGATTAAGGAAGAGCTTTTGCATGTAAAGAGCTATCTGGAAATTCAGCAGGTCCGGTATCAGGATATTTTAAAATACGAAATCCAGGTGCCGGAGGAGCTTTATAAGTATCTGATTCCCAAAATCACGATTCAACCCCTTGTGGAGAATGCCCTGTATCACGGAATCAAGAATAAACGGGGACTTGGCAGGATCGTGATAACCGGACGGAAAGAAGAGGATTCCTGTTTACTTCAGATTAAAGATAATGGCATCGGTATCAGCGAAGAGCGTCTTGCACAGGTAAGGGATAAAATACAGCATAAGGCGGAGAGCAGTGAAGAAATCTATGGATTATATAACGTTAATGAGAGGATTCGTTTGAATTTTGGTGAAAAATACGGGATTTCCATTGAAAGTGTCTATGGAGAGAGTACAATTGTAAGCATTATCCTGCCATGTATGGAATACATAGGAGAAAAAAATCAACTTTTTTCATAAAATATTCAACTTTTAGTAGATTTCCATAAAAAAATGAACTATAATATGAAGTATGTGAATGGATTTATTCACAAGCAAGGTGTAAGATTTATACATCAAAAGGATAATTCCTTAAAAAAATCACAGGAGGATTTATAATGAAAAAGAAAGTTTTAGCAACTATTTTGGCAACAACTATGGTATTTGGCTTAGCAGCTTGTGGTGGTTCATCAGACACATCTACTGATACAACCAGCGATGCAGCAACAACAGATGATGCAGCAGATGACACTGCAGACGATGCAGCAGATGACACCGCAGATGATGCAGCAGACACAGCAAGCGATGGTGAGTTAATCAAAGTTGGTATCATCAACAACGATCCTAACGAGTCCGGTTATCGTACAGCTAATGACAAATCTATGAAAGAAATGTTCACAGAAGAGAACGGATATGAAGCATCTTTCGTTTACAGCCTTAAGAATGATGAGCAGATCGCAGGAGCTCAGAAGCTCATCCAGGACGGCGTTGATTACTTACTTCTTTCCGCAGCAGATGTATCTGGTTGGGATTCCGTATTACAGGATGCACAGGATGCTGGTATCAGAGTAATCTTATTCGACCGTACTATCGAAGCAGATGAGAGCCTTTATGAAGCTTCTATCGTATCCGATATGTCTAAAGAAGGTGAGACAGCAGTTCAGTGGTTAAAAGATCAGGGACTTAGCGAGTACAATATTATACATATTCAGGGATTAATGGGTTCTGCAGCTCAGGTTGGACGTAGTGGAGCGCTTGATGATGCAGTTTCATCTGAAGGATGGAATCTTGTTACACAGCAGACAGCAGAGTGGAATGCTGAAAAAGCTCAGCAGATCGTACAGTCTGTAATTGATTCCGGAGAATCTTTCAACGTTATTTATGCTGAGAACGATGATATGGCAAAGGGTGCTGTAGCAGCTCTTGACAAAGCAAACATTTCTCACGGTGTTGGCAAAGACGTAATCGTTATGGGATTTGACTGCAACCAGTGGGCATTAGAAGAATTACTTGCTCAGAACTGGAACTATGATGGACAGTGTAATCCTTTCCAGGCTGAATACATCGATGAAGTAATCAAGACAATCGAAAGCGGCGGAGAAGTTGCTGAGAAGACTATCATCTTAGATGAGAAGGGCTTTGACGCTACAACAATTACTCAGGAAGACGTTGATGCATATGGTATCTAATCAGATAGCTGAAATAGTTTACTGATTGTTTTAGAAAGCGCGGGTGTAGCGTAAATGATAAGATATACGCTTCTCCGCGCTTTCCTGCCTAAAAAATATAGAAGAGGAGTGAATACTCGTGAAAGATAAAGCTGTATTGGAAATGAAAAACATCCACAAAAGCTTTCCGGGAGTACGCGCATTACAGGCAGTGGATTTTACTCTGTGCGAAGGAGAAATTCATGCACTGATGGGCGAGAACGGTGCCGGAAAATCTACTTTGATTAAAGTTTTGACCGGAGTTTACTCAAAAGATAGTGGAGATATTTTCCTTAAGGGACATGATAAGGCAGTTGCTATCCATTCTCCGCAGGATGCGCAGAATTTAGGAATTAGTACCGTATATCAGGAGATTACACTTTGTCCGAATCTTTCCGTTGCAGAGAATATGTACATTGGCCGTACAAAAGGCATGTGCCAGAGCTGGAAGAAGATCAATGCGGATGCGGATAAGATATTAAAATCACTTGACATTCCGGCAAAGGCAACACAGCAGTTAGGAAGCTGTTCTTTAGCAGTTCAGCAGATGATTGCGATTGGCCGTGCAGTTGATATGGATTGTAAGGTATTGATTTTAGATGAGCCGACTTCTTCTCTGGATGAAGGTGAAGTAGAAAAGTTGTTCAAACTCATGCGTGAACTGAAAGCGAAGGGCGTAGGAATTATCTTTGTTACACATTTCTTAGATCAGGTGTATGAAGTCTGTGATAAGATTACAGTTCTGCGTGACGGTCAGTTAGTGGGCGAATATGAAATCGAGAAACTTCCGCGTGTGCAGCTCGTTTCAAAGATGCTGGGCAAAGAATTGGATGATATGTCTGATATTAAGAGTGAGCAGACTGCATATGAAGGTTCGGATAATAGTCAGCCGGTATTTGAAGCGGAAGGTCTTTGCAGTGATGCAGGAATTAAGCCGTTTGATTTCTATATCAAAAAGGGAGAGGTCAACGGATTTACAGGTCTGTTAGGTTCTGGACGAAGCGAATGTGTGCGTGCAATTTTCGGTGCTGACAGAGTTATAAGCGGAACTGTAAAGAAGAACGGTAAGACAATAAAGATTACCAAACCTATTGATGCAATGAAACAGGGTATTGCATATCTTCCGGAAGACCGTAAGAGAGACGGTATTGTCGGAGACCTTTCCGTTCGTGATAATATTGTTCTTGCATTGCAGGTGATGAAAGGATTCTTTAAGCCGTTCTCAAAAGCACAGGCATATGCGTTTGCAGATGAATACATTAAGCTTTTATCTATTAAGACAGCTTCTGCGGATACGCCTATCAAATCGCTTTCCGGTGGTAACCAGCAGAAGGTATTGATCGGTCGCTGGCTGCTTACAAATCCGGAATATCTGATTTTAGATGAGCCGACTCGTGGTATTGACGTTGGTACCAAGGTTGATATTCAGAAATTAGTGCTTAAGCTTGCTTCAGAAGGTATGAGTGTTACTTTCATTTCCTCTGAAACAGATGAAATGCTGCGTACTTGTTCACGTTTGGTCGTAATGCGTGACCGTAAGGTAGTAGGCGAGCTTTCAGGCGAAGATTTGACTCAGAATAAGATTATGAGCACGATTGCCGGAGGTGACAAATAATCATGAAAACAAAGTTTAATGTAAAAAATTTATTTGGAAATCAGATTTTTATTCCGATCGCAGCAATGCTTCTGCTTTTAGTATTTAACCTGATTATGGATCCTTCTTTCTTTAAGATTGCGTTAGGTTATAATAGTGCGGGAAATCCGGTTTTATCCGGTTATTTAATTACTATTTTGGATTCCGGTTCAGAGCTTGCAATTCTTGCAATCGGTATGACATTGGTTACGGCTGCTACGGGCGGTCAGGACATCAGTGTTGGTGCTACGGCAGCTATTGCCGGCAGTGTTATTTTAAGAGTACTTTGCGGTGGAAATTCCAGGCCGGAGACATTGCAGGCACCTATTATAGTAGCTTTCATTGTAGCAGTTATTGCAGCAATGCTGTGCGGTGCATTTAATGGTATTTTGGTGGCATATTTCAAGATTCAGCCGATGGTTGCGACTTTGATTCTTTATACGGCAGGACGTTCCATTGCTGCATGGATCAACAATAATGAGCTTCCGGTTATTACCGAACCGTCCTTTGCTTACTTTGGCGGATTTATTCCGGGAATTTGTATTCCGACACCATTTATTATCGCTATAGTATGTATCATTATAACTGTGCTGATTATGAAATTTACAACCTTAGGCTTGTATACCCAGGCAGTAGGTATTAATGAGCATTCATCTAAATTAAATGGTTTGAATCCTTTATTTATTAAATTTATCACCTTTGTAATTCTTGGTGTATGTGTTGCAGTTGTAGGCTTGATTAAGGTAAGCCGTATTTCTACAATCAACTATTCCGTTATTGCAAAAGATATTGAAATGGATGCGATCTTAGCAGTTGCATTAGGTGGAAATGCTTTGAGTGGTGGTAAATTCAACATGGCGGCATCTATTATAGGTGCATATGTAATCCAGTGTCTTACTACTACACTTTATAAGTTTAATGTACAGTCAGATGCGCTTCCGGCGTATAAGGCAGTTGTTGTTATTATTTTAGTAGTTTGCAGTGCTCCGACGGTAAAAGAATGGTTTGCTAAGACATGGGCAAAGGTAACAGCGAAAAACAATGTAAAGGAGGTCGGTTAGAATGAAAAAGTCTAGTAAATTTAGTAACCTTACCGACACAAACCTGTTGCTGCTGATAACAATCGTAGTTTTCTTTGTAATGTACATAGGCGCAATGGTGTTTTTGAAAGAGGGTTTTTTGAAACCACAGACCTTCTTTAATATCTTAAATGCAAATGCATCCTTGATTATTGTATCTTGTGGAATGAGTCTTGTTATGATTACCGGAGGTATTGATATTTCGGTTGGTGGTGTAGTTGCATTAGTAAGTATGTGCTGTGCTGTATATTTAGATTTTCATGATGGTAATGTGTTTGGCGCGGTATTGATTGCTTTGGCAATCGGAATTGGATATGGTATCGTGCAGGGTGTTTTGGTAGCATATTTGGATATTCAGCCGTTTATCGTCAGCTTGGCAGGAATGTTCTTTGCACGAGGCATGACAACCATTGTAAACACCAATCCTTTTAACGTAGAGAATGAGCAGTTTGTTGCAGCAAAAAATACGCGTATTGCAATTCCTGGAATGGGAACTGTAAACAAACTGGGCAAATATGTCGATGCATATGTTGAGATCGGAGTAATTGTTGCACTTTTAGTTATTATTTTGTTCTTCTGTATACTTAGATGGACAAAACTTGGACGTTCCTTCTACGCAGTAGGTGGAAATAAACAGAGTGCATTAATGCTTGGTATCAATGTTAAGAGAACGAAATTTATTTCACACCTGCTTTGTAGTATTTTAGCAGGAATTGGTGGATTCGTTTACTTCTTACATGTTGGTTCCGGTTCTGCATCACATGCAAGTGGTATGGAAATGAATGCGATTGCATCTTCTATTATCGGTGGTACAATGCTGACAGGTGGTGTTGGTAATATTATCGGAACTTTCTTCGGTGTATTATCATTAAGTACAATACAGAATATTGTTTCTTCTGTCGGTCTGGATCAGGCTTGGTGGACAGGAATTACAATTGCAGCAATGCTGTGCCTGTTCTTAGTAGTTCAGAGTGTTGTTATAGCTCGGAAAAAGAGGTAGGTATCTACCTCTTTTTCCTGCATTTTTCTAGGAGCAGCGAATAGCATTTACAAAAAGGAGGAATTGAGGTGAAGAGCGTGAAAAAAAAGAAAGATAAAAATATAAAGAAATCTGAAGACAAGGGTTTAAAATTCAGTTTATTTGCAATGTTGATAACGCTCTCATTAATCCCATTGGTATTATCTGTCGGAGTTATCAGCACTACGTCCTTGTATGTCACACAGGAAAATCTGGAAAAAACAACAGAAGACACACTTTATGTTGTTGCTAATAATCTGGCAAGTTATTGCTATCAGAATGAGATTACTGCTATGAACGCCTCAAACTATTTTGAGTACATAGACAGCTTAAAAGACCAGAACATCGAAATGGCAATTCTTATGGAGGGTGCAGTAGGAACTACTTCTATCAAAAATGAGAATGATTATCGAGTCAGAGAAATAGAATATGAAATATCAGAAACAGGTTACTATAATAAAAATGTAGTCGTTGAAGGACAGACTTATTATGCTTATTATATGCCGATCATTTCCAATGATGAAGTTATTGGAATGGCTTTTGCGGCGCAGCTTAAGGAGAATGTAGAAAAAACGATTAAAAATACGGCTTTCATTTTTGTGGCAAGTGCGGTAGTATTGGTTATTGTATTTGCAGTTATTGCATCGCTTATCAGCAAGGCACTTTCTAAATCCTTTAATACGGTAGGCAGGAATGTAAATGCATTATCTAAGGGTATTTTGAGTAAGCAAAAATCCCAGAAGAGTCTTGTTAAGGAAATGAATTTGTTGTTATCAGAGACCGGTATCATGCAGCAGAATCTGAATGAGACCATCGGAAAGGTAAAAGATGTTTCACAGGGACTGGTAGGTAACATTTCAGAGGTTACGGGGCTTAGTGAAAGCAGCAGTGAGAGAGCAAGGAGAATTACTTCTTCCATAGACGAATTGTCCTCGGCAACTATGGCGATGGCAGGAAATGTACAGGATATTAATATGCAGATGATAGAAATCGGCAACTGTGTCAATGATATATCCGGAAATGTAAACCAGTTATATGACAGCTCTGAAAATATTGTGAAATCCAATAATGAAGCAAAAGATAATATGGATATAATTATGAAGAACAGTGAGGAATCGGTAACTGCGGTGAATGATATTGCTACACAAATTAAGCAGACAAATGATTCCATTGCTGAGATTGATCAGGCTGTAGAATTGATTCTTTCCATATCCGAACAGACAAATCTGTTGAGTCTGAATGCTTCGATTGAGGCAGCGAGGGCAGGAGAGGCCGGAAGAGGCTTCGCAGTTGTGGCTGAAGAAATCAGACATTTGTCAGAGCAAAGTGCTGAAGGCGCTGAAATGATTAAGAATCTGGCAAAGACAATTACTGATAAATCGCAGAAGTCAGTAGATTTAGCGGACAGAGTCCGCTCTTTAATCATGCTTGAGCAAGAGAATCTTGGAAAGACACAGAAGAAGTATGAAGAGTTAAGTGATGAAATCGATCAGTCCGTAATCGAAATTAAGTCGATTGCAGAAAAGACAGATAATTTGACGGATTATAAAGAGAAGGTAATTGAAAATGTACAGGGCTTAAGTGCTATCAGTGAGCAAAATGCGGCAAGTAATGAAGAGGTAAATTCCAATATTTATGAAATCATATCCGAGGTACAGATGGTGAATGATAATTGTGGAAAGATGAGCGGTATGGCGCAGGAGCTGGAAAAATCGGTATCTTATTTCCGTAATTAATATATCCTTAGATTAGTATGTAGAAATTATGAGATTTGAGGAGACAAAGATGAGAAAACAGTCTTTAGCCATGTTAATTCTTGCAATACTCTGTATACTTGTGATTTCCTGTGGAAAAGATATTACATCTGAAGGTCAGCCTGACGGTACGGAGATTGGTACGGAGATGACAGCATCGAACGATTACATTGTAGTAGGATTTTCACAGCTTGGTGCTGAATCCGACTGGAGAAGTGCAAATACGGAATCTATGCAAGAGACCTTTACTGTAGAGAATGGATATAAATTGATACTGGAGGATGGACAGCAGAAGCAGGTCAATCAGATTACTGCGATCCGCAGCTTTATTCAGCAGGATGTCGATTATATCGTTCTGGCACCTGTTATAGAAACCGGTTGGGACACTGTTTTACAGGAGGCAAAAGATGCGGGAATCCCTGTGATTATTGTAGACCGTATGGTTGAGGTTTCAGATGAAGACCTGTTTACCTGTTGGGTAGGTTCGGATTTTAAGCTGGAAGGAAAAAAAGCAGCAGAATGGTTAAACCAATATGCAAATGCAAAAGGTATTGCAGCGGAAGACATTCATATCGTAAATATTCAGGGAACCATCGGTTCGTCTGCTCAAATCGGGCGTTCAAAGGGACTTTCGGATGCGGTAAAGAAGTATGGCTGGGATCTTATGGCAGAGGCGACAGGGGATTTTACACTGGCAAAGGGGAAGGAAGTCATGGAATCTCTTCTCAGAAAATACGATGATATTAATGTCGTTTATTGTGAAAATGATAATGAAGCCTGCGGTGCAATAGAAGCAATAGAAGCGGCAGGGAAAAGAGTCGGCTCGGACATTGCTTCCGGTGAAATCATGGTAATTTCCTTTGATGGTGTTAAAAATGAGGTTATGGATTATGTGTTAGAGGACAAAATTTCCTGTATTGCAGAATGTAATCCTCTTCATGGTCCTCGTGTTAAGGCAATTATTGAATTATTAGAGACCGGAAAAACGCCGGAGAAGTTTTCCTATGTGGATGAAGAGATTTTCAGCGCCAATGAAACCGTAACAGCCATTACTATAGACGATGTGGGATACCCGGTGACGATTCTGAAAGATTGAGAAAAATGAATATTAATATATAACGAGGATGACTAATATGGGTTTTAGATAGCATCAACAAGTGAATTGAATGTACAAAAAGATATTTCTATAGCATCTATGGAAAAAAAGATAAACAATCAGGCGGCTTGCCACTCTGAAAGTGATAAGTTAGCAGCCAGTGCCGAAGTGAAAGTATCAATTAGCGATGAGGGGAAAAAATTATTTGATGAAAATGGGAAGTCTGGTTCATGGCTTTCGGACGAAGATTTAATAGAAATGTTTGGATCTTTACCAGAAGAAGATACAACTGTCAAATTTCAATATGGGTATGACACTGAGTTTGACGATATTTCTTCATCATTTGGAGAACCATTTAAAACTTTTGTGATTGGTAAGTATAATTTCCTCAATGATTGATATCACGGGAACAGAAGCACAAAAAGAAGAATATAATTCTGTAAAAAACAAATAACTTAATTATAGATAGAGTATCATCACGAATTTAAGATTGCAGGAAGGACAAAATGTGTGAAGCAATGGAAGAATATGGTAAAAGAATAGCAATAAAGGAAATGTAATCCTGAGCGAAGGATTGATATTACAGGATAAACATTTACGTCCTAAGAGCCGATATACCTTATAACAGGGTATATCGGTTCTTTTGGTAACAAAGCCATCCGGGGGGAACTGCCGGCAGCAACTCCTGTAGGCGTAGAAAGACGGATAGCCTGACAGGTAAACGGAATTACAGATCATGATTTCAAGGAGGATACGAATATGAATCAAATCACACAAACAGAGGCAGCAGTCAACAGCTACACAGCAGCCCAAAAGTCCAATTCTGCAGATAAGACAGATAAGACGGCTAAAAAGTCAAAAGTAACAAATGGAGCCACCATCGGTTCCCCTGAGCTAAGTGAAACGGCAAAGAAATACTATGAGCAGCTAAAGACGAAATATTCGAATATGGATTTTATTTTAGTCAGCAGCGATAAAAAAGAAGAGGCCCAGGCAAACGCAGGAAAATATGCGAATGCGAGCCGGATGGTAGTTTTAATTGACGAAGAAAAGATAGAACGTATGGCAGTAGATGAAGATTACCGTAAGAAATATGAAAGTATTATCAGCGGTGCGACATCGCAGCTTTCACAGTTAAAGGACAGTCTTGGAGCCAACGCTTCGAGTGTGAAAGGCTACGGTATGCAGGTTAAGGATAACGGAACAGCATCTTTCTTTGCCGTAGTAGATAAATCCCTTGCCGCACAGAAAAAGCGTATAGAAAAAAATGCTGCAAAGAAAGCCGAAGAAAAGAAGGAAGCCCAAAAGGCAGCAGAAGAGAAGCGTGCGGAGAAGAGAAAGGCACAAAAAGGACAGCAGGCAGAAAAGGCGGATAAGACGGATAAGTCTGATGATAAAGATACCGTCACAATAACAGCCTCCTCAATAGAGGAATTAATAAAAAAGATTCAGGATACCATCTATGGCGGAATGAGTGATTATGTGCAGACAGAAGAAGAAAGCTGGGTTGGAGGGCATGTAGATATTCGCTACTAGTATTTATACTTTTTTAATTAGTAATCTTCTGGAAAATGTATTATAATGAAATATAACTACAAAATGATGAGAGGAAAGAATTATGTACGATTTTCAGAACACAGTATTACTATCGGCAAGACCTACAGCAGCCACTCTGGCATTTCGTTATCTTTCGCTGGTGTTAGCAGCATTAGGCTTGTTAGGATGTATTTGGATCAATCCGCTTGCGTTTGCAATGCCGGCAATTTTATTGATCATCGGATGGTGGTGGATGTGGTTCCATACCAATATTGAGTATGAATACGCTTATTTTGACGGTGATTTAGACTTTGACAGAATCAAGGACAAGAGAAAGCGCAAGAATATAATCAGCATTCATATGGATCAGGTGGAACAGATTGCTCCGGCAGGAGATCGTTCCTTACATAGTGCACATCAAAATTCCAATGTGAAGTTCATGGATTTATCCAGCCGTAAGCAGGGACGTAAGTTCTATGAATTATTGTGGAAAGACGGCGGAGAAGCTGTCTGCATCCGGTTTGAACCGGATGAGAAGTTCTTAGACAGCATCTGTATAAAATATGGACGTAAGGTTATAAAATAGTCAGAAGATATACCGCTCGTGTCTCCCACGAGTGGTTTTCTTTTGCACGGAAATAACCTGCCTGGGAAATTTCCTTAAGCTTCTTTTCATCGGAGAGAAGCATATGGATAATATTGGTTAGATTTTCTGAATTTTGGGTATCATAAAAACAAAGTTCCCTGCCGTTATGAAACTGGGCTGTCAGCATCGGCGAAGCATCTGTCAGGCAAAGGCTGTGGTTTAGCATGGCAGAATAGATTCTGTCATGGGTTCCGTTTTTAAATTCCGGCAGCAAATTCAGCGTGATTTTCGATTGACGGAACAGGGAAAAGGTATCGCAAAAAGAGGTATCGTCGATAATGGTAACCTGAGGAAAATCTGCGAGGGGAGATTTCCGCCAGCCGTTGCCGCAAAGGGTAAGGGGAAGCTTTTCTTTGACCAGATGCAAAAGAAGCTCTTCCCGTTTAAAGGCACGCAGATAAGTGTCGCAAAGGAAACATGCCTGCATATGAAGTGGGAAGGTTTCCTCAATGACTTCGGCTTCCTCTAAAGTGGGAAGCAATGAAAGAAGAGCTGCTTCCTGGGTCAGTGCAGGATTCTTCCGTATCAGGGAAATCAGTTTTTCTGTCAGGTTGCCGAGAAAAGCCGGACATGTATGAATTGACGCTTCGACCTCACGGTAATCGGTATAGGTACCGGAAAAGAAAAGATCAATGCTTTTTTCGGGATAAGCAGTGTCCGCCGGGGCAATATCCTCTCCGGTCATAGGAAAGACATGCGAAGAAGAGATATGAGGATAATATGCTTTGATATAATTCTTGTGGTTCTCATCCAGACAGAGCACATG
Organism: uncultured Eubacterium sp.; assembly: GCA_964462405.1. GTDB lineage: Bacteria > Bacillota > Clostridia > Lachnospirales > Lachnospiraceae > Roseburia_B. The sequence continues at coordinate 29,247 of CAYWXJ010000004.1, read as the reverse complement.
GAAATCAGAAACAGTCTGTTTCAGCGTATCGTGATGATATAACGGGTGGTCTAAGATAATATCGTAAAAAGGAGCATCGATCTGGTCTAAAAAGTAACTGCCGTCTTCCATTTTCAGCCGTGGCAGTTCTGAATTAAAGTCAAAGATTCCGTCAAAGCTTCTGCCTATAAGCGGTTCTAAGGCTTCTAAAGGCTCATTCACAGCGGAAAAAAGCTCTGCGGTGTGGCCGGCAGCAGTAAGTGCTTTTGTGAGAGCTTCGGAGAAATAAAGATAGGAGTCATAGCAGACCGATTTTCGCGCAACTATCAAAAAATGTTTCATAGAAAAATCCTCCGTCCTTTGTATTGTAGATTGTTTGATCTTATTTTCATATGATTTACAATGTTTGTCAATACAGGAAAAAGAAGTTGAACGATTCTTCGTAAGGTAGTATAATAGTACTGTTCATTCTGCATCATTGCAGTGCGCCTGCATGGTGTGAAACGACATATAAAAAGTGAATGAAAAACCCCGTGGGACAACCAAAAAACTGTTCCGCGTCAGAATCAGGGAGGTCATAAATGCTTGAATTAAGAAATATAAGCTATGAGGTGGAAGATGATAAGGAGAGCCGTGAGATTTTAAAAAATGTCAGCCTTACCATTAACGACCACTTTGTCGCGATCACAGGGCCAAACGGCGGAGGGAAATCCACCTTGGCAAAGATCATAGCAGGAATCATTACGCCCACATCAGGACAGATTTTTTTAGACGGTGAGGACATTACCGGATTAAATATTACGGAACGTGCCAACAAGGGAATCAGCTATGCCTTTCAGCAGCCGGTCCATTTCAAGGGACTTACCGTCAAGGATCTGATTACGCTTGCAGCTAATCGGCCCATGAGCGTTTCCGATATTTGCGATGTGCTTTCCGAGGTGGGCTTATGTGCAAAAGAATATATCGATAGGGAAATCAATAACAGCTTATCCGGCGGAGAATTGAAGCGTATCGAGATTGCCATGATTACTGCGAGAGGCACAAAGCTTTCGATTTTTGACGAGCCGGAGGCAGGTATTGATCTTTGGAGTTTTAACAGCCTGATACATGTATTTGAGAAAATGCGCAGGGAAATCAATGGAATGATTTTAATCATTTCACATCAGGAGAGAATCTTAAATGTAGCAGATAAGATCGTCCTGATTGCAGACGGAACCGTGTCTGCAGTTGGAAGCAAGGAAGAAATCATGCCGAAGCTTTTAGATACGGAAGGAACCTGCAGAACATTAATAGAAAAGCAGAAGTAACTGTGAAGGTACAGAATAGTTACAGGCAGAGTAGGAAGGAATGGACCATGGATAAGATAGAGAAGAATTTATTAGAGCAGGTTGCCGGTCTGCATGAAGTGCCCGCAGGTGCTTACAATATCCGTTCCAACGGACAGATGGCAGGCAGAAATACAACTGCCAATATTGATATTGTGACAAAGGAAGATAAGCAGGGAATTGATATTATCATCAAGCCGGGAACGAAGCGGGAAAGTGTGCATATTCCCGTTATTTTGAGTGAAAGCGGCTATCAGGAAATGGTATATAATGATTTTCATATCGGAGAGGATTGTGATGTTACCATTATCGCAGGCTGCGGAATCCATAACTGCGGTATAGATACCTCCAAGCATGACGGTATTCACACATTTTATATAGGGAAAAATTCTACAGTCCGCTATGTAGAGAAGCATTATGGAGAAGGAGACGGCAGCGGCGAAAATGTGATGAACCCAATGACGGTAGTATATTGTGATGAGAATGCCCATATGGAGATGGAAACGACCCAGATTAAAGGGATTGACTCTACCAATCGTATTACAAAGGGAGAATTAAAGGCGGGAGCCAGCTTGGAAGTTCATGAGAAAATCATGACACACGGAAAGCAATATGCCAGAACAGAGTTTGAAGTGGATTTGAATGGTGAGAACTGCAGTACCAATGTCATTTCACGTTCGGTAGCAAGAGATACCTCTAAGCAGGAGTTTTTTTCTAAAATTAACGGAAATGCCGCTTGTGCGGGGCACAGCGAATGCGATGCCATTATTATGGATGGTTCCTGCGTAACTGCAAGTCCGCAGCTTACGGCAAATCATGTAGAAGCCAGCCTGATTCATGAGGCGGCTATCGGTAAAATTGCAGGGGAACAGTTAATTAAGTTGATGACATTAGGGCTTACCGAAGAAGAAGCAGAACAGCAGATTATCAGTGGATTTTTGAAATAAGCAGATAAAAAATGATACGAAAATCAATGATTTTCGTATCATTTTTATAAGTATCGGAAACGGTTATCATGATCTTTTGTCGTGGCAACGGCACTTCCGGAAGTGGATACTTTGCGCTGGCATTTTGGACAGAGAGTGCCAAAGGCGATGGGTTCACCGCATTGCTGACAGTGTAAGGATACAATGGAAGAAGTATGAAGCTCTTTATATTGGATTCTGCCTTCCCGAATCCATCCCTTCACCTTGTGAAGCGGAATCTGAAAATGTTCTGCAACGTCAAATTCCGTTACATCATTTTCCCGGATAAAATCTTTTACTTTAGAAAATAATTCACGCTCTTTACAGGCGGGACATATTTCTTCGGTATAGTCCTTCGGCAATATACGGTGGCATTCTTTACAGATCTTAGGACTGTTATCAAATAATGATTGTGCAAATCGTGTTGCCATATGTAACAAGCCCCCCTTTAAGTCAAAATTAATACTACTATGAGATTAGTATACCACAATGCAGTATAGAAAGGAAAGTCACCTATGAAATTTTTTCATTTATCGGATCTGCATATCGGAAAGCAGCTTCATCATTACAATTTAAAAGAAGACCAGCAATATGTATTAGATCAGATTTTGCAGAGGGTGAAGGAAGCTCAGCCGGATGCCGTTTTAATCTGCGGAGATATTTATGACAGTGCTATGCCTTCTGCAGAAGCGGTCACGCTGTTTGATGATTTTTTAACAAAGCTCAGCCGGATAACGCCGCAGCCGGAGATTTTCATAATTGCCGGAAACCATGATAACGGAAAACGGTTATCCTATGCCAGCCGGATTTTGACAGACCGCGGCATCTATATTGCAGGAATTCCGCCTGTGACAGCAGAGGAATTTATGACAAAGGTAACATTAGAAGATGCTTTTGGTCCGGTGGACTTTTACCTGCTTCCGTTTACGAAGCCTTCCCATGTAAGGGGGCAGTTGCAGGAGACGGCGGTAACTTATCAGGAAGCAGTTTCCTTTTTGATAGAAAGAGAGAATATCGATACGACGCGGAGGAATGTGATTCTTTCCCATCAGTTCTATACGGCAGGAGGCGCAGAGCCACTGCAGAGCGATTCAGAAATGCATACGGTAGGAGGAATCGACCAGATAGATGTGTCAGTGCTGTCCGCCTTTGAGTATGCCGCATTAGGACATATTCACAGACCGCAGAAAATGGGCAGGGAGAGCGCGCGCTATTGCGGGACAATGATGCCCTATTCCATCAGTGAAGTCGGACATAAAAAGAGCATTACTGTGGTAACTTTAGGAAAAAAAGGAACAGAACCTGTTATAGAAACAATTCCGTTAGAGCCGAAACATCGGGTTTTAAAATTAAAGGGAACCTTATTAGAGGTTTTAGAGATGGCTGGAGAAGAGCTGCAGGAGGATTATGTCAGCATTACCCTGACAGACGACATAGACCCTTATTATCCGAAAGAACGGTTAGAAGAGCTGTATCACAGAATCTTAGAACTTCGGATCGACAATGCAAGGACAAGAAAAATCATGGACCTTACGGAAACAGAAATAGAAGTGATGTGTCCGAAGGAAGCCTTTGAACACTTTTTTGAGGATATGAACGGACGGGAAATGACAGAAGAAGAGTCCGCAAAAATCCAGGAAATTATTTTGAAATGTCAGGAGGGAGAGCAATGAGACCGATAGAGCTTATCATGTCTGCGTTCGGTTCCTATGGAAATGAAACCCGGATTGATTTTTCAAATCTTAAGGGAGAAGTGTTTTTGATCACCGGAGATACCGGAGCAGGAAAGACCACCATATTTGACGCGGTAATGTTCGCTCTCTATGGCCGGACCAGCGGCGGAGAACGGGCCGGGAGCATGATGCGCAGCCAGTTTGCAATGCCGGATAGAAAGACCTTTGTCCGTTACCGGTTCGCTTTAGGGGAAGCGGTATATGAAATTACGAGAAATCCCGAGTATACCATGGAGGTTACCTTAAAAAACGGAACGAAAAAGACAAGGAAGATTTCACAGAATGTAGAACTGGTATTGCCGGATAAAAGTGTTTTTCCCGGAAAGAAAGGGGAAACAGATGCAAAAATAGAAGAGCTGACAGGCTTGAGCGGGGAGCAGTTTACCCAGATGGCAATGATTGCGCAGGGAGATTTTCTAAAGCTGATTTATGCGAAAACAGATGAGCGCAAGAAGATATTTACAAAGCTGTTCGGTACGGGAATCTATACCAGAATTGAAGAAGAGCTGCGCAGGTGTTCCCAGGAAATGGATGCAAGGCTTGTCGAAAATGCCAGGGCATATGAACAGGAATTTGCGCGGAGAATGTGTCCCGACGGAATGGCGGAGGATGAGGAAGCCGCACCCCTTGTAAAACTGGAAGCATACATTGCCTGTGGCAGACAGCAGGAAAAAGAGTTAAAAGAGCAGTATACAAGCCAGAGCAGGGACTTTCATGCAATAACGGAGAGGATCAGCAAAGCGGAAATCGTTGAGAAAATGTTTGCATCCTTAGCCGCAGCGCAAGGCCAACAGGAAGCATATCAAGCGCAGAGATCAGAAATAGAAATGCACAGACAAAGGCTTTCTGATGCAAAACAGGCGGATACAGTACAGCAGGCAGAGCTGCGTGCAGAGGAGATCAAAACGCGGTTAGAGGAAAACAGAGAAAATCAGGAAAAGCTAAAGGAATTATTAGAAGATTTAGAGATTTCCGTAAAAAGGTATCAGGAAGTAAGAAATTGGATAGAATTGCAGCTTCAGGCAGAGCAGTATAAAAAAATTACGGCAGCACTAAAAGAGTATGAAAAGCAGCAGGCAGTGTTGGAAGAAAAGAGAAATGTTTGGGTAAGAATTACAGAGGAAAGCGTTCAGTTCGGAAAAATTTATGAAGATAAATATCTGATTTTTCTGCAGGAGCAGGCAGGTATCCTGGCGGAAGGCTTAAAAGCAGATATGCCCTGCCCCGTTTGCGGTTCCATAGAGCATCCCGCTCCCGCAAAGCTTTCGGAGCAGGCAGTCAGCGAAGAGGAAGTAAAACAGGCGAAGGCAGACCGGGAAAGGGCGGAAAAGCAAAGACAGGAAGCAGAAAATCAATATCGTTTTAAGGAAGAAGAGCAAAAAAGACAGTGGCAGGAGATCACGGAGAAGCTTGCGGTATCTTTAAAGCAGAATCCTGCAAATTTCACAGAGGCAAAAGCTGCAGTAGAAACCGCATTGCTGCAGTGCGGTCAAAGGATAGAGGAATGCCGGAGTCTGTTTGCAGACAGCGGCGTCTGGCAGACGTATTATCATAAATTCCAAAGGAAGTTATCTGCTGTAAAAGAAACGCCGGAGACACTTTTTGAAGCTATGGCAAAAGAAGCGGAGCAGATGTATCAGAAGCTGCTATCTCAGCAGGGAAGCGGTTTTGGCGAGCAGAAGACCAGACAGGAATTAGAAAAAGAACTGTCACGGAGCTTTCAGGAGGAGCGGAAGAATTATGAAAAGCTTTTGAAAAAAGCCGGCTTTGCAGATGAAGAAGCATATCATAGCTGCCTCCTTTCCCAAAAAGAGCAGAAGCTTCTTGAAGAGCAGATTTCCGGTTATGAACAGAGCTGCCAGAAAAATGAGGTAGAGATACAGACCTTAAAGCAGCAGCTCCGCGGAAAAAAACGGCTTCCTATGGAAGAATTAAAAGCAGAGCGGAAGGAATTATATGCAAGGCAAAAGCAGACGAACCGCCTGCAGCAGACCTGTCACACCATAAATGTTACAAATGAGCAGGTAAAAGCAAAGCTGCTTTTGTTCGAAGAGGAGCGCAAAAAGCTGCAAAAGGAAGACGATGTCATTAAGAGCCTGTTTAAAACCGCCAACGGAAAGCTGACCCAGTCGGCAAAGATGGATTTTGAAACATATGTGCAAAGACAGTATTTCAGGCAGATTATCCGTCAGGCAAACCGCAGATTCTTAGTAATGACCAACCAGCAGTTTATGCTGCAGATTAAGGAAGAAATGACGGGAAAAGGCAAGAATGAGGGATTAGACCTTTTAGTATATTCCTTAGTGACAGGAAGTCTTCGGGATATTAAGACCTTATCCGGCGGAGAATCCTTTTTAGCGGCGCTTTCTATGGCATTAGGACTTTCGGATATTGTGAAGCAGAATGCAGGGGGGATCCGGCTGGATATGATGTTCATTGATGAGGGCTTTGGTTCATTAGACGGAGAATCCCAAAAAAAGGCGATTGAGGTCTTAGAAGAGCTTTCCGACGGAAAGCGTATGATTGGAATTATCTCCCATGTGACGGAATTAAAGGAGCAGTTAGATAAAAAATTAGTTGTAACAAGAAACGAGAAGGGAAGCAGTATATGCTGGGAAAATTCATAGAAAATAAAAGCGAAGCACCCATTGCGGTATTTGATTCCGGTGTAGGCGGAATCAGCGTGCTTCGGGCATTGTTAGAGGAAATGCCCAATGAAAACTACTGGTATTATGGAGATTCCGCAAATGCTCCATATGGCACTAAAACATTAGAAGAAGTACAAAAGCTTACGATTTCTAATGTGGACAGATTTCTTGCAGAAGGAGCAAAGGGCATTGTGGTGGCATGTAATACGGCGACAAGTGCGGCAGTCCGGATTTTAAGGCAAAAATATCCCGAGGTGCCCATCATTGGAATTGAGCCGGCATTGAAACCGGCAGTATTGTTCAAAAAACATCCGAATGTCATTGTGATGGCGACCCCTATGACGCTTCGGGAGGCAAAATTCCACAATCTGATGGATCGCTACATGGGAATGGCGCAGATTATTCCTCTTCCCTGTCCGGGATTAGTGGAATACATTGAGCATGGAGATATACAGAGCGCAGAGTTAGAACAGTTTTTGGAAAAATTATTTGAGCCGTTTGAAAAGCAGAAAATTGATGCGGTCGTTTTAGGCTGCACACACTACCCATTCGTCAGCCGTAAATTACAGAAGGTGTTAGGCGAAAGGGTCATGCTGTTCGAGGGGGGACCGGGAACGGCAAGGGAGACAAAACGGCGGCTTGAAGCAGCCGGACTGCTAAATCCCAAGCAGAGCAAGGGAACCGTTCTCATAGAGAACAGCATGAAATCAGAAGAGAGAATTTTACTATGTAAAAATTTGCTGAATGTGCTAAAATAGTGCTAAGCAAAAATAAAATTTTAACAAAAAAAATAAAAAAATTCTTAAAGAATTATGAAGTGTGACAATATATTTCTTTTTCTTCAAGTGCTATTATATACAAGGAAAAAAATATCATCTTTATTCGTACAAAAGAGATATTGTATAGGAGGAAAAGAAAATGACAATCGCACAAATCTTAGCACTTGCAATTTTTGTCATCATGTTTGTAATGATCGTGCTGGACAAAATTGAGCGGCACTACATAACCTTAGGATGTGGTCTGCTGACATTAATTCTTGTGTTTGGAGCTGCAATGCACAGTATGAGTGCAATCACTGAAACATTGAATCTGCGCAGTATCTTTACAGTAGGATTCTGGTATTCAGGAGGCGCAGCGGAGGAGTCTTCAACCGGTGTCAACTGGGCAACGATTATTTTTATTGCCGGAATGATGGTTATGGTAGAAGGTATGGCAAAAGCCGGATTCTTCCGTTGGCTCTGTATGAGGCTGGCAAGGCTGGTTCACTACAAGCCGGTACCGCTTTTTATTACTTTCATGATTATGTCAGCACTGCTGGCAATGTTTATCGACAGTATTACTGTAATCCTGTTCCTTGCGGCAGTTACCGTAGAACTGGCAAAGCTTTTGAAATTTAATCCGATTCCAATGATTTTGTCTGAAATATTCTGTGCAAATTTAGGAGGATCGGCTACCATGTGCGGAGATCCGCCAAACATCATTATCGGAACTTCACTTGGCTATTCCTTTGGTGATTTCCTGACCAATACAGGCGCGATGGCAGGCATCAGTTTAATTATTGTAATCGTTTACTTCTTTTTGGTATACAGAAAAGAGCTTATGCAGGAAGAGGCGGCAACGATTGATCCGTCTACCGTTCCTGATCCAAGAGAAGCAATTACCAGTAAAAAGGATTTTGCCATCAGTTGTGTTATCTTCGGCTGTGCGATCGTTATGCTGGTAAGCCATGCACAGACAGGATTGACAGTAGCTTTTATCGGAGCAGTCATTGCAGTTGTTACATTGATTACATCCGGAAAATATGCACTTGAGTTATTGAAGAAAGTAGATTATAAGACATTATTGTTCTTCGTAGGTTTATTTGTTGTTGTCGGCGGATTAGAGCAGACAGGAATCTTAGAGGTGATTGCCGGATTTATCGGAAAAGTCAGCGGCGGTAACCTGAAGCCTATGGTAGCAATTATTATCTGGGTATCTGCGATTGCAAGTGCATTTGTAGATAACATCCCGTTTGCTGCAACTATGATTCCGGTGGTAAAGAGTCTTGCAGCAACACAGGGCGTCGATCTTGAGACTCTCGCATGGGCATTGTCTATGGGTACGGATATAGGCGGAAGCGCGACTCCAATCGGAGCTTCTGCAAACGTTGTAGGTACTTCCGTTGCAGCTAAGAATGGTTACATGATTGGCTGGGGCAAATATTGCAAATCAGCAGCACCGGCAACCATTATCGTGATTGCAGTGTCTATGGTATTTATTTTTGCACGTTATTGTTAGAGAGATGGGAGGAAACGAATGGCAGAACAGATTATAGTTTCAATAGGCCGTGAATTTGGAAGCGGCGGACACGCAGTCGGCGAGAAAATCGCAAAAGATATGGGACTTGAATTTATCGACAGAAAAATGCTTGATGAGATTGCGGAAGAGAAGAATATCCAGGTAGAATATCTGGAAAAATATGATGAGAAACCAAGAAAACTGCTGATGTCCAGAAGAGTTGGCGCATATTCTAATTCCCTGGAAGAAATCGTAGCAGATATGCAGTTTGATTATATCAGACAGAAGGCAGACAGCGGGAAATCCTTTGTTATTGTAGGACGTTGTGCAGAAACCGTTTTAAGAGGCAGAGAGAAATTGATTTCCATTTTTGTCCTTGGAGATAAAGAATGCAAGCTGAATCGTGTCAAAGAGAGATACCAGTTGAATGATATGGAAGCGGCTGCAAAGATGGCTCGTCATGACAGAAAGAGAAAGCAGTATCATAACAGACACTCTGATTTTAAATGGGGTGATTCCAGAGGATATGATCTGTGTGTAAACAGCAGCAGGCTTGGCATAGAGAAAACGGCAGAGATGCTGGAAATGTATATAAAGGAACGTATGTAATGTGAATCAGAAAGCTGTGATATTCGTTTGGTAATATCACAGCTTTTTTGTGCCGTGTGTCCAGCGAAGCCGGACCACACTTGCCGGTGTCAGTCCGGTCACGGTAATCGCCAGTGGCAGGTCCGTAGGTATCTTAAAGTATCTGATAAATCAAATAGAGTAAAAACAGATGGACCGGATAAAAGGCATAAAAGAAGTATTTCAGAGAAAGCCCGCGTTCTCCGTTATATTTTTTTACCAGCGGCACACTGATAAATGAGGTGATTTCCAGAAGACTCATGCAGGTCAGGCAGAAACAGGCGCCGGAAATTGCAGAAAGTCTGTTGCGGCGCAGTTCATATAAGATTATGATGGTCAGAACCCCCATACAGCCGTAGTCAGTTTTTAACAGATAGGCAAGCAGCATACCGACAATGACGATAATTAGATTCATCAGGGCGCACGGCAGCTTTTTCCCGGCAAAAAATTCTTCCGAAGCATGCAGACATGCAATGACAAGTAACCCAATAAAAAGTGTAAAAAATACATTCTGATAATCCCAGTAAAATGCCTGACGCCGAAACGCTAAGTCAAAAGGAATTTCCGAAATCAATGCGAAAAGACCTAACCGCAGGGCATACCGCTTCACATTTCTCGTATGTAAAAATCCTTCTACTAAAAGAAAGCAAAAGATAGGAAAGGCGATACGCCCAATCAGACGTAAAATGCTGTAAGGAATCATCAGTTCCGGGCAAATCGAAAAAAGTGCTTCGTAAGACCAGGTGGTCATTCCGGCGGCAGTTGCCGCATTCATAAGCATGGGTTCTAAAAGGCTTGCTCCGATATGGTCAAGGAGCATGGTGATTATGGCGATAAGTTTTAATGTGCTGCCGGGGATGCCCTTTGAAGTAGTAGGTGTTGCTGGATTTGTCATGGTAAAATCTCCTTTAGAATGGTTTGGGAATATTATAATGGTTGTGGGCATGAAATACAAGTTAGTATTTCATGCTTGGGGGTGGTGGAAAATGTCTGTTTGAAAGGGGCTGTCAGAATGGGTCTGTATATGCTTTTCTGCGGAACGGACGTTATTTGGCGTTATCGACAAAAAAATCAGTCCGAATATGCTATGGTTTTATTGTTTATAATGAGGTAAAATAAATGTATGGCATTTTTATGCAGCAGGATTAATAACAGGAGAGTATAAGATGGAAGATAAGCGTTATGCGGTTCTGATTGATTCAGACAATGTTTCGGCAAAGTATATTACTGCTATTTTAGATGAGATGACAAAATACGGTGTCATTACCTACAAAAGAATTTACGGGGACTGGACGAATAACCAGGCGTCAAAATGGAGAGAGGAGCTGCTTGCAAATTCAATTACTCCGATTCAGCAGTTCTGCAACACGGCGGGAAAGAATGCGACAGATTCGGCATTGATCATTGATGCTATGGATATTCTCTACACCGGAAAGGTAGACGGCTTCTGTATCGTGTCAAGTGACAGCGATTTTACAAAATTAGCAAGCCGTCTCAGAGAATCCGGTATGGAAGTGATCGGAATGGGAGAGAACAAGACACCGAAGTCCTTTAAAGCGGCATGTTCTGTGTTTACCAACCTTGAGATTCTTTTAGAACAGGAAGCAGACAGAACCAAGGAAAATATTTCCCAGAAGACGATTGAGGAGGCCATTGTAGAGATTATCACTGAAAATGAGAACAACGGAAAGAAAACAGGACTTGGAGAATTAGGAAGCTCCTTATTGAAAAAATATTCTGATTTTGATGTCCGCAGTTACGGGTACAGTTCGCTTTCGAAATTTATTGAAGAGATGGAGGATACCTTTACACTATATAAAAAAGAAAGCACTATTTTAGTAGGACTGCGGGATGACAGCTTAAAGCGTGAGCAGTTAGAGGCTTATATCCGGGAATGTGTGCAGCAGTCGAAGGGAGAAGGCGTAGATTTAGCTACCATGGGACAAAAGCTCCATAAGAAATATCCTGATTTTAAAGTGAAAGAATATGGTTATTCTACGCTTCAGAAGTTTGTATCTCATATTTGGGGACTCGAACTGATTACCGAGTCGGAAACAGTAAAGCGGCTGGTAGAAAAAGTACCCGAAGCATCACAGCCGATGATAGAGCAGTCGAAAAAGACAACGGTACGCAGAAAGAAGAAAATAAAATCCAATAAAGAATAAAGAGGAATACAGGATGGAATGTGATTATTGTGTTTATAATGCCTATGATGAAGAAGAGGAAGAATACTATTGTTCAGTAAACTTAGATGAGGATGATATGGCACGGTTTATGAGTCATAAGTATAAGAACTGTCCTTATTTTAAAAACGGGGATGAGTATCGCGTCGTAAGACACCAGATGTAATTACGGAACAGGGAAATCCGGCAAGATTAAAATGAAATAAAAGATACAACAAAAAAGGACGATATATCGTCCTTTTTTGTTGCTAAAGCATCCGGCGGGAACTGCCATCGGCAGGTCTTGTAGGTTCATCATAGTTATCAATTCTGTCTATCGGGTTGTCTGTATTGCTGCTTCTATAAATCCTTTAAATAACGGATGCGGTCGGTTCGGTCTGGATTTTAACTCCGGATGCGCCTGAGTCGCAAGGAACCATGGGTGGTCCAAAAGCTCGATCATCTCCACGATCCGTCCGTCCGGAGAAATACCGCAGAGCTTCATGCCGTTTTCCACCAGTGCATTCCGGAAATCATTGTTGACCTCATAGCGGTGGCGGTGTCTTTCTGCAATCGTTTCGTTTCCATATAATGTAAATGCTTTCGAGGTCTTATCAAGTACACATGGATAGGAGCCAAGACGAAGGGTTCCGCCAATGTCTTCAACACCGTTTTGATCCGGCATCAATGAGATGACCGGATGTGTTGTATTCGGATCTAACTCAATACTGTGAGCATCATGCATTCCGCAGACATTTCTTGCAAATTCAATAATTGCTACCTGCATACCAAGGCATAGACCGAGGTAAGGAATCCGGTTTGTTCTCGCATAGTTTGCAGCAGTAATCATGCCTTCTACACCACGGTCGCCGAAACCGCCCGGCACAATAATTCCCTGTGCATTGCCAAGTATCTCCTCTGCGTTGTCCGCATTTAACAATTCAGAATCCACCCACTGCAGATTAACTGTTGCACGGCCGGCGATTCCGCCGTGTTTTAAGGCTTCCACTACGGAAATATAAGCGTCGTGAAGCTGTGTATATTTTCCGACTAATGCGATATTTACTTCCTTGTCCGGATGGCGGAGATTGTCCACCATTTCTTTCCAGTCATCTAAATCCGGTTCCGGGCATTCTAATTTCAGACAGTCACAGGCAACCTTTGCTAAGTCTTCCTTCTCCATTGCCAGAGGCGCTTCGTAAAGATACTCCACATCTAAATTCTGTAAAACATGGTTGTTCGGAACATTACAGAAGAGTGCGATCTTGTCCTTAAGTCCCTGGGCTAACGGCTGCTCGGAACGGCATACAATAATATCCGGCTGTATACCCATTCCCTGTAAGTCCTTTACGCTTGCCTGGGTCGGTTTGGTCTTTAACTCACCGGAAGCCTTAATATAAGGGATCAATGTAACGTGAATTAAAATGGCATTTTCATGTCCGACCTCATGCTGGAACTGGCGGATCGCTTCTAAGAAAGGCTGGCTTTCAATATCTCCGACAGTACCGCCGACTTCAATAATAGCAATATGAGTATCATCCGTTGTAAAGTTACGGTAAAAACGGTTCTTGATCTCATTGGTGATATGAGGAATGACCTGGACAGTACCTCCGCCGAAATCCCCCCGGCGTTCCTTTTGAAGAACAGACCAGTAGATTTTTCCGGTTGTAACGTTGGAGTTCTTAGTCAGACTCTCATCAATAAAACGTTCATAATGACCTAAGTCCAAATCAGTTTCAGCACCATCGTCTGTGACGAAAACTTCACCGTGCTGGATAGGGTTCATGGTTCCCGGATCGATATTAATGTATGGGTCAAATTTCTGCATTGTAACTTTGTATCCGCGGGCTTTTAACAGACGGCCGAGAGAAGCTGCTGTAATACCCTTTCCAAGACCCGATACAACACCGCCGGTAACGAAAACGTATTTTACAGGCATAGGGGTATCCTCCTTTTGTATTATAAAATTGCCATGCAATTATTAATCATAAATAACCAATTTATTATACTACTATAATAAAAAAAAATCCAGATAAAATTTTCTTTAGAAAAACTTTAGAAAAAACAAGAAAAGTTCACGAACTCTATATTGCTTTTAAATCCTTTAACACATATAATAAACAGTAGCAATTATTGGAAGTGAAAATATTGCTACGAATACGCGGCATAGATAAGGGAATCCTAAGAATCTAGAGCTGTCATACGGAGGAGATTATGGACAATCAGGAACCAAACAACCAGAACAATAACCGTAATAACAAAAACGGTCAGGTCATTATGACTTTTATTCTTATATCACTTTTTGCACTATTTATTATGAGTTTCATTTCAAATAAAATGACACAGCAGTTCAACCAGGAGATTTCCTATACAGAATTTTTGGAAAAGGTTGAGGCGGGAGAAATCGAGAGCATCAAGTTTACCGGAACGGAGATCGATATTACACAGAAAGCAAAGGGTAATGCCATGTATAAACAGACCTATTATACAGGCATGGTAGAGGATGAAGAACTGATTCCTCTGCTGAAAGAATATGAAGTAGAGATTTACGGATATATTCCGGATAATACATCTACCTGGGTCTACAATATTTTAAGCTTTGTACTTCCGTTAGTACTGCTCTGGGTACTGCTTGGTTTTATTATGAAGCGTATGGGCGGCGGCGGAGGCGTCATGGGCGTCGGAAAGAGCAATGCGAAGGTCTATGTAGAGAAGACGACAGGTGTAACCTTTAAAGATGTAGCCGGACAGGATGAAGCGAAGGAATCCCTGCAGGAGGTCGTGGACTTTCTGCACAATCCAAAGAAATACAAGGATATTGGAGCAAAGCTTCCGAAGGGAGCGCTGCTTGTCGGCCCTCCCGGAACCGGAAAGACATTGTTAGCGAAGGCAGTAGCCGGAGAAGCAAAGGTGCCTTTTTTCTCTTTGGCAGGCTCAGACTTTGTGGAGATGTTCGTAGGTGTAGGCGCTTCCCGTGTAAGAGATTTGTTCAAGGAGGCGCAGAAGCAGGCACCATGTATTATTTTCATTGATGAGATAGATGCGATCGGTAAGAGCCGTGATTCCAGATACGGCGGCGGCAATGATGAGCGCGAACAGACCTTGAACCAGCTCTTAGCGGAAATGGACGGATTTGATACTTCAAAGGGTCTTTTGATTTTAGCAGCCACGAACCGGCCGGAGGTATTAGATAAGGCATTGCTTCGTCCGGGACGTTTTGACCGCCGGATTATTGTAGACCGTCCGGATCAGAAGGGACGTTTAGAGACGCTGAAGGTACATGCTAAGGATGTTTTAATGGACGAGACCGTAGACTTAGAAGCGTTGGCACTTGCTACGGCAGGTCTGGTAGGCTCCGACCTTGCGAATATGATTAACGAGGCGGCGATCAATGCCGTTAAGAACGGGCGGAAGTATGTGAACCAGTCCGATTTGTTTGAAGCATTTGAATTAGTTGCAGTCGGCGGTAAAGAAAAGAAGGACCGTGTCATGAGCGAGAAAGAGAAGCATATCGTGTCCTATCACGAGGTCGGTCACGCCATGGTTACTGCGCTGCAGAAGAATACGGAGCCGGTACAGAAGATTACCATTGTACCAAGAACCATGGGTGCTTTAGGATATACCTTACAGACACCGGAGGAAGAGAAGTTCTTAGATACGAAGGAAGAGCTTTTAGCGAAGATTACCACATTTATGGCAGGCCGTGCGGCAGAAGAAATCGTATTTCATTCCATAACCAGCGGGGCTGCGAATGATATTGAGCAGGCGACGAATATTGCAAAATCCATGATTACCCGGTTCGGTATGTCCGAGAAGTTCGGTATGATGAGTCTTGTTACCGTAGAGAGCCAGTACTTAGATGGAAGAGCTTCCATGAACTGTGCGGAAGAAACGGCAGCCAAGGTGGATAAAGAAGTACTTAAGATTATTAATTCCTGTTATGCAAAAGCTGTAGAGCTTTTGACAGAGAACCGTGAAGTATTAGATAAGATTTCCGAGTATCTCTATGAGCATGAAACAATCACCGGTAAGGAATTTATGAAAATTTTCCGTGAATTAAAGGGAATACCTGAGCCGGAAGAAGAGAAGAAGGAATCGAAGGATAAGACGGAACAGACTGCGGATGCTGCAGAAGATAATAAAGGAACATATATTGATTTTGTTGTAGATGACAGTAAGGATGAACAGTAGAGATGTTTCATTTAGAAGAAGAATTAAAAAAACTCCCGGATCAGCCGGGAGTTTATATTATGCATGATAAAAATGACACCATTATCTATATTGGAAAAGCAGTTTCCTTAACGAAGCGGGTGCATCAGTATTTTCAGGCAAGCCACAACGAAGGAATCAAAAAGGCTCAGATGGTAAAGCAGATTGCACGGTTTGAATATATTGTCACCGATTCAGAATTAGAAGCGCTGGTATTGGAATGCAATCTGATTAAAGAGCACCGTCCAAAGTACAATACTATGTTAAGGGATGATAAGACATATCCATATATAAAAGTGACTCTGGGAGAAGAATTTCCAAGGGTCCTTTTTGCACGTCAGTTAAAAAAGGATAAGTCTAAGTATTTTGGACCTTATACCAGTGCAGGAGCAGTCAAGGACACCATTGATTTATTGAATAAATTGTACGGACTTCGAACCTGCAGCCGTGTATTGCCGCGGGATACAGACAAGGAGCGTCCCTGTCTGAATTATCATATTAAGCAGTGTGCAGCACCCTGTCAGGGGTACATTTCAAAAGAAGACTATGCCGCCCGTATCGAACAGGCTGTCCGTTTTCTGGGCGGGGAATATCAGCCCATCATGCAGAAGTTAGGAGAAAAAATGATGGCGGCATCGGCGGCTTTGGAATTTGAAAAGGCAATGGAATACCGGGACCTTTTGAACAGTGTCAGACAGATCGCGCAGAAGCAGAAGATTACCGATGCGAATGATGAGGACAGGGATGTGATCGGAATTTCAAAAGACGGAGAGGATGCGGTAGTTCAGGTATTTTTTATCCGGGGAGGAAAGCTGATTGGACGGGAGCATTTTTATTTACGGATCGCAGCGGAGGATACCAGAGCACAGATTCTTGCTGTTTTTATGAAGCAGTATTATGCAGGAACGCCTTTTATTCCGAAGCTGATCATGCTTCCTTATGAAATAGAAGATAAGGAGGTTATTGAAGAGTGGTTAAGCGGTAAGCGCGGGCAGAAGGTATATATCAGGATTCCCCAGAAAGGTATGAAAGAGAAGTTAGTAGAGCTTGCGAATAAAAATGCGAAGCTGGTATTATCCCAGGATAAAGAGAAGTTAAAGCGGGAGGAAGGCAGAACCATTGGTGCCATGAAGGAAGTTGCCGCTCTTTTGGATTTAGATAAGATTGTCCGGGTAGAAGCCTTTGATATTTCTAATATCAGCGGATTTCAATCCGTAGGCTCCATGGTGGTCTATGAAAAAGGAAAGCCTTGCCGCAGCGACTACCGGAAATTCCGCCTGAAGACCGTATCCGGTCCGGATGATTACGCTTCTATGTATGAAGTACTGACAAGACGGTTTGAGCACGGAAGGGCAGAACGGGAAGAATTAAGAGAAAAGGGATTAGAGGATTCCTATGGAAGCTTTACGAAATTTCCGGATTTGATTATGATGGACGGCGGAAAGGGACAAGTGAACATTGCCCTTGCGGTCTTAGAGGAGCTGCATTTAGATATTCCGGTCTGCGGTATGGTAAAGGATGATAATCACAGGACTCGTGGGTTATACTATAATAATGTAGAGATTCCGATTGACAGAAACAGCGAAGGTTTTAAACTGATTACCAGAATACAGGATGAAGCCCATCGGTTTGCAATCGAATACCACAGATCCCTGCGCAGTAAGGGACAGGTACACTCTGTTTTAGATGATATACCGGGAATCGGTCCGTCGAGAAGGAAAGCCCTAATGATCCGCTACGCTTCCTTAGACGCCATTCGGGCGGCAAGTATAGAGGAATTAGCAGAAACGCCGTCTATGAATCTGCAGGCAGCAGAAGCAGTATACCTCCATTTTCATTCTGTTGATGACAAAACGAAAGTGTGATATACTGTGAAAAATAAACCCTGAACAAAAAGGAGAAAAGTTATGGAAGGTGTTAGCGTAGCAAGAATTGCAAAAATGATGGACCTGAAAAATTTTACGGATGATATTAACTTAAAAGAGCATCGAATCATTCTTTCCGATGTCAACCGTCCTGCATTACAGTTGAGCGGATATTTTGAACATTTTGAGCAGTCCCGTGTAGAGATTATCGGAATGGTAGAATATGCATATTTACAGAAGAAATCAAAGGAAGAAAGAAAGGAATTATATGATGCATTTCTTTCTTTTGACATTCCATGTGTAATCTTCTGCCGGGGATTTGAGCCGGATGAGATGTTCTTAGAAGCGGCAGACCGTAATCAGATTCCTGTATTAGGAACCGAGAGAGGAACCTCTGAGTTTATGGCGGAATTAATATATACCCTGACAGAGCAGTTAGCTCCCTGTATTACCATTCATGGTGTATTAGTCGACGTATACGGGGAAGGACTTCTGATTATGGGCGAGAGCGGAATCGGTAAGAGTGAGGCTGCCTTAGAGCTGATTAAGAGAGGACATCGTCTTGTAACAGATGACGTCGTAGAGATTCGTAAGATTAATGAGCATACATTAATCGGAACTTCGCCGGACATCACCAGATATTTTATTGAATTAAGAGGTATCGGCATTATTGATGTCAAGACACTGTTTGGCGTAGAGAGTGTAAAAGAGAAGCAGAATATTGATTTAGTCATCAAGTTAGAGGACTGGAAGAAAGAAAATGATTATGACCGTCTGGGATTAGAGGAGGAGTATACGGAATTTTTGGGCAATAGAGTCGTATGCCATTCTCTTCCGATTCGTCCGGGCCGTAACCTTGCTGTGATCTGTGAAGCAGCAGCCGTAAACCATCGTCAGAAGAAGATGGGTTACAATGCCGCACAGGAATTATATCGTCGGGTTCAGGCAAATCTGACAAAGAAAGATGATGACGACGAATAAAATATAGACCTGCCGCAGCGGGTCTTGAATAAAGGAGAAAGAATAGCAGAATATGGAAAACAGGAATGCATGGGAGAAATATCCCGAAGGAATGGAACGACAGAAAGTCATGGATTTCGCGGAAAACTATCGGAAATTCATTTCAGAATGCAAGACAGAACGGGAGTGTGTCCGGGAATTTGTAAAGTTAGCAGAAGAAGCAGGCTTTGCAGAGCTAAATGAGCTGATTGAAAAAGGTACACAGATAAAGGCCGGAGATAAGGTATATGTAAATTATATGGGCAAAGCTATGGCACTTTTTGTAATAGGCAGACAGGATTTAGAAAAGGGAATGAACATTCTGGGAGCCCATATTGATTCTCCGCGTCTGGATATGAAGCAGGTGCCGCTGTATGAGGATACACAGATGGCAATGTTAGATACCCACTACTACGGCGGAGTAAAGAAATACCAGTGGGTAACCCTGCCACTGGCACTTCATGGCGTATTTGCAAAAAAAGACGGTACAGTTGTCGAAGTCAATATTGGTGATAAACCGGGAGATCCCGTTTTTGGAATCAGCGACCTGCTCATACACCTCTCCTCAGACCAGTTAGAGAAGAAGGCGGCAAAGGTAATTGACGGTGAGAAGTTAGACCTTCTGATTGGAAGCATTCCAATGGCCAAGAAAGAAAAAGATCAGAAGGAAGCTGTAAAAGACACGGTAAAAGCCAATATTCTTAGGATTTTAGAAGAAACCTACGGCATTGAGGAAGAGGATTTCTTATCTGCAGAAATTGAAGCGGTTCCTGCAGGAGAGGCCAGGGATTATGGATTTGACCGCAGTATGATTATGGGCTATGGGCATGATGACAGAGTGTGCGCTTATCCATCCTTTATGGCAATTCTTAATATGACAGAACCAGAGGTTACCAGTGTATGTCTTCTGGTGGATAAGGAAGAGGTCGGAAGCGTGGGAGCAACCGGTATGCATTCGAGATTTTTTGAAGATTCTGTGGCTGAGCTTTTGAATCTGCAGGGAAAATATTCGGAATTATCGGTACGCCGTGCTATGCGTAATTCCAGGATGCTTTCCTCCGATGTCAGTGCGGCATATGACCCGAATTATCCGGAGGTCATGGAAAAGCGCAATGCAGCCTATTTTGGAAAAGGGCTGGTATTTAATAAATATACCGGTTCAAGAGGAAAGAGCGGTTCGAATGATGCCAATGCGGAATACATGGCAAAGCTTCGCCGCATATTAGAGCAGAATCAGGTAGAGTTCCAGACCTCAGAGCTTGGAAAGGTAGACCAGGGCGGCGGCGGAACCATTGCTTATATTTTGGCAAATTACGGTATGCAGGTCATCGACAGCGGGGTTGCCGTATTGAACATGCATGCGCCTTGGGAGATTATCAGCAAAGTAGATTTGTATGAAGCGTTGTTGGGTTATCAGGCATTTTTGAAAGAGGCATAGAGAAAGCGTGGAATTATTACTCAAGGAATTAGAAGCAATATTAGAAAAAGATCAAATATTACAAAATGAGCCTTTGAGCCGCCACACGACCTTTCGTGTGGGCGGTCCGGCGGATTTGTTTTTAACACCGGATATAAATCAGCTTCCGCAGGTCATGGATATTATGAAAAAGCATCAGCTTCCTGTCACGGTAATCGGGAACGGAAGCAATCTACTGGTGGGAGATAAGGGCATCCGAGGAGCAGTGATTGAAATCGGAAAGCGGATGTCAGAGATATATACAGATGGAACGAATATAACTGCCCAGGCAGGGGCAATGTTATCTGCAGTGGCACAGAGAGCCTATAGAGCAGGGCTTTCCGGCATGGAATTTGCGGCGGGAATCCCCGGCAGTATCGGCGGCGCCATGGTGATGAATGCCGGAGCCTACGGCGGTGAGATGAAGGATATTGTTGTCTCCGTAACAGTATTGACGAAAGAGGGTAAGGTTTTAGAGCTTAGTAATGAGCAGATGGAGTTTGCCTATCGACACAGTTGTGTCACCGGGCAAGAATACCTGGTACTTGAAGCAACCGTAAAGCTGCAGCCGGAAGAGCCGGAGAAAATTTTTCAGAGAATGGAAGAGTTGAAAAAGCAGCGTGTCAGTAAGCAGCCGCTGGAATATCCAAGTGCAGGCAGTACCTTCAAACGTCCCGAGGGATATTTTGCGGGAAAATTGATTATGGATGCCGGACTTGCAGATTTTTCCATTGGAGGAGCGAAGGTATCCGGAAAGCACTGCGGTTTTGTCATCAATCAGGGAGGAGCAACGGCAGCGGATATTTTATCACTGATACATCATGTGCAGAAAACAGTCAGGGAACAGTTTGGAGTCGATTTAGAAACCGAAGTAAAGCTGCTCGGTGAGTTCTAGCCAGTTAAGACAGGGAGAGAAAAGACGTGAAATTAGTAATTTTGACAGGAATGTCAGGAGCCGGAAAGAGTACGGCACTAAAGATGATGGAGGATATTGGCTTTTACTGTGTGGATAATCTTCCCATTCCGTTAATTGAGAAATTCGTAGAATTATCGGAAACAAGCAAAGGAGAATTACAGAAATTTGCCATTGGTGTAGATATACGGAGCGGAGGGGCGTTTGAAGAGCTTCGCAGTGTATTAGACCGTCTGGATAAGAGCGGAGATGCACCGGAGATTTTATTTTTAGATGCGGAAGATGCCGTATTGCTAAAGCGTTATAAAGAAACCAGACGCAATCACCCCTTATCCGGCGGGGAACGGATAGAGCCGGGAATTACGGCAGAACGGAAACGGTTAGATTTCCTTCGGCAGAGGGCGGACTATATTATTGATACAAGCAGGCTTTTGACCAGAGAGCTTCGGGCGGAAATTGATAAGATATTTGTAAAAAAACAGGATTATAAGAACCTGTTCATTACCGTGTTATCTTTTGGATTTAAGTACGGAATACCGGCAGATTCGGATTTGGTATTTGATGTGCGGTTTCTGCCAAATCCTTATTATGTAGAAGGTTTGCGGGAAAAAAGCGGCAAAGACAAAGAAATCCAGGAATATGTACTGCAGTTTGGTGAGGCGCATGAGTTTTTAAATAAATTGACTGATATGGTAAATTTTTTGATTCCCAATTATATTATTGAGGGGAAGAATCAGTTGGTCATCAGTATTGGCTGCACCGGGGGCAAACACCGTTCCGTTACGCTTGCAAATGAATTATATAAGCGGCTTTCCGGCAACAAAGAGTATGGACTGAAGATCGAGCACAGAGACATAGAAAAAGATGCATTGAGGAAGTAAAATGTCATTTTCAAGTGAAATAAAAAGAGAACTTTTGGGTCAGATAGGAGCAGGCAGGCACTGCCGTTTGGCAGAGCTTGCGGCAATTATCAGCTATGCCGGGAAGCTGAGGGCAGAAAATGGTGATGTGAAGCTGTGTTTAGAAACAGACAATCCCATGATAAATGAAAAATATGAAACATTGTTGTCATTGCTGTTTCAGATAGAAGCACCGGGAAAAGAATTGACTGGCGCAGAGGTTCTAAAGGTATTAGAAAGTGTAAAGATGTGGGATGAAAGAAGCGGCTGCTTCCGGGATATGTCCACAGTAGACGGTCTTTTAATTCAGCAGACCTGCTGCAGGAGGGCATTTATCCGGGGAGCGTTTTTAGCATCAGGCTCCATGAGCAATCCTGATAAAGCATATCATTTTGAGGTGGTCTGTGACACCCTGCAGCAGGCGGAGCAGCTTCAGAATGCCATGAACAGCTTTGAAGCAGACGCAAAAATCGTAGCGCGCAAGAAAAACCAGGTGGTTTACGTCAAGGAAGGTGCCCATATCGTAGATTTGCTGAATGTTATGGAGGCGCATGTGGCGCTGATGAATCTTGAGAATGTCAGGATCGTAAAGGAAATGCGCAATTCCGTCAACCGGCAGGTGAATTGTGAAACCGCAAATATCAGTAAGACAGTAAATGCAGCAGTCAGGCAGGTAGAGGATATTGTTTACATAAGGGATAGAAGAGGGTTAGAGAGCCTTCCGGAAAATCTAAAAGAGATCGCGCTGCTGCGTTTGGAATATCCGGACGCATCCCTGAAGGAATTAGGAACCTATCTGAATCCTCCCGTAGGAAAATCCGGAGTGAATCACAGGCTCAGGAGAATATCTGAAATTGCAGAAGCGTTGGGGGCAAAGCATTCCGGACATGGGAGCTGAAAAGAAATTTTAATCAGGAATCGAGGGCGTGAAAGTATTATGAAGAAACTTCTGTTTATATTTAATCCGCATTCGGGGAAAGCGCAGATAAAGAATAAGCTGCTGCAGATTGTGGACATTATGGTAAAAGCAGAGTACGAAGTTACCATCTATCCTACGCAGGCAAGAGAAGACGCTTTGAATATGGTAAAAAAGCGGGCGAAGAAATACGATTTGGTAGTGTGCAGCGGAGGGGACGGAACCTTAGATGAAGCCGTAAGCGGTATGATGCTTTCCGAAAAGAAGGTTCCGTTGGGATATATACCCGCCGGAAGTACGAATGATTTCGCAAATTCCTTAAAGATACCAAAGGATATGGTAAATGCTGCAAAGATAGCCGTATCCGGTAAGAAATTTGCCTGCGACGTGGGGAAATTTAATGAAAGCTCATTTATCTATGTTGCGGCATTTGGAATTTTTACATCCGTTTCTTATAAGACAAGCCAGGAATGGAAAAATATATTAGGACATGCCGCATATATCTTAGAGGGGGCTAAAAGCCTGCATGAGATTACTTCCTATCATATGCGGGTAGAGTGTGAAGATATTGTCATTGAGGATGAATTTATCTATGGTATGATTACCAATTCTAACTCTGTGGGCGGCTTTAAGAACATGACGGGAAAGAATGTGCTCTTAGATGACGGTAAGTTTGAAGTGACTTTGATTCGTAAGCCAAAGAATATAGTGGAACTGAATGAGATTTTAGCATCTCTGACGAATCTGATTGACAATACAAATTTGATTTATTCCTTAAAAAGCGACCGCATTACATTTTTATCGGAAGAAGAGGTTCCCTGGACCTTAGACGGTGAGTATGGAGGAAGTCCGCGGGAGGTCACAATTCGCAATCTGCAGAAGGCATTGGAGATTATGGTGAAGAATAAGTAAATTAAGGCTTTATTTTTAATATAATTTAAGATATACTATAAGATAAGAAATTAAATTTAGGAAAAAGGAGAAATTAATTTATGTTAGTATCTGCAAAAGAAATGCTTGATAAAGCAAAAGCTGGCCACTACGCAGTAGGACAGTTCAACATCAACAACTTAGAGTGGACAAAGTCCATTTTAGCAACAGCTCAGGAGTTAAACTCTCCGGTTATCCTTGGCGTATCTGAAGGTGCAGGAAAGTACATGACAGGTTTTAAGACCGTTGCAAGCATGGTAAAGGCAATGATCGAAGAGATGAACATCACAGTACCTGTTGCATTACACTTAGATCATGGTTCCTATGAAGGATGTTTAAAGTGTGTTGAGGCAGGATTTTCTTCCATCATGTTCGACGGTTCTCACTATCCAATCGATGAGAACGTTGCAAAGACAACAGAATTAGTAAAATTAGCGCATGACAACAACATGTCTATCGAAGCAGAGGTTGGTTCTATCGGCGGAGAAGAAGATGGTGTCATTGGTGCAGGCGAATGTGCAGATCCGCAGGAATGTAAAGCAATCGCAGACCTTGGTGTGGACATGCTTGCAGCAGGTATCGGTAATATTCACGGAAAATATCCGGAGAACTGGGCAGGATTAAGCTTCGAAACATTAGATGCTATCCAGCAGCTTACAGGAACCATGCCGTTAGTACTTCACGGTGGTACAGGCATTCCGGAAGACATGATTAAGAAAGCAATCTCACTTGGAGTAGCTAAGATTAACGTAAATACAGAGTGCCAGTTATCCTTTGCCGACGCTACACGTAAATACATTGAAGCAGGTAAGGACTTAGAGGGCAAAGGATTTGACCCACGTAAATTATTAGCTCCTGGAGCAGAAGCAATCAAAGCAACTGTAAAGGAGAAAATGGAATTATTTGGTTCCGTAAATAAGGCGTAATTTCCATCTTGTTAAAATTACTAAAAAAGATTCTTAAATGGTATAAAAGTTGTATAAAATAGAAAAAACTAAAAAAACTAAAATTTCCTATTGCATTTTATAATTATTTGAGGTATCTTAATAGCAAGTAAAAACGAATGTGACAGACGAACAAGGGTGTTCCACTAGCTGGAATACCCTTTTTTAATAGGCTGACATACTTCGTTATAAGTATAAATATGGTCCATGGGGATTACATAATTATCAGAAAGGGAGTATCTATATGGAAAAATGTACAGAGTATTATAACGTTGCTGATATTTTCGGAGAAAACGTGTTTAATGATTCCGTTATGCAGGAAAGGCTTCCGAAAAAAGTATATCAGAAGTTAAAACAGACGATTCGTGACGGCAAGGAATTAGACCTTGCAACTGCAGACGTCATTGCACATGAGATGAAGGAATGGGCGATTGAGAAGGGAGCTACACATTATACGCACTGGTTCCAGCCATTGACCGGAGTTACTGCTGAAAAGCATGATTCCTTTATTACAGCACCAATGGAAAACGGAAAGGTTTTAATGAGTTTTTCCGGTAAAGAATTAATTAAAGGTGAACCGGATGCATCATCCTTTCCTTCCGGCGGTTTAAGAGCTACCTTTGAAGCAAGAGGATATACCGCATGGGATTGTACTTCACCGGCATTCGTAAGACAGGATGCAGCAGGTGCTACCCTTTGTATTCCGACCGCGTTTTGTTCTTATACAGGAGAAGCGTTAGACCAGAAAACCCCGCTGCTTCGTTCTATGGAAGCAGTAAATGACCAGGCACTTCGTCTGATTCGTTTATTTGGCAATACAACCTCCAGAAAGGTGACTGCATCCGTTGGACCGGAGCAGGAATACTTCATTGTAGACAGAGAGAAATACTTAAAGAGAAAAGATTTAATCTTTACCGGACGTACTTTATTTGGTGCTATGCCGCCAAAGGGTCAGGAAATGGATGATCATTATTTTGGAACCATCCGTGAGAGAATCGCAGCATACATGAGAGATGTAAATAAAGAGCTTTGGAAATTAGGCGTATCTGCAAAGACACAGCACAATGAGGTTGCACCTGCACAGCATGAGTTAGCACCGATTTATGCATCAGCGAATGTTGCAGTTGACCACAACCAGCTTGTAATGGAAACCTTAAAGAAGGTTGCCGGACGTCATGGATTACAGTGTCTGCTGCATGAAAAACCATTTGCAGGAGTCAATGGATCCGGAAAACACAATAACTGGTCAATTACCACGGATGATGGAATTAACTTATTAGATCCGGGTGTAACACCGCATGAGAATGTACAGTTCTTATTAGTATTGACCTGTATCTTAAAGGCAGTTGATAAACATGCAGATTTACTTCGTGAATCCGCAGCAGATGTTGGTAATGACCACAGATTAGGAGCGAACGAAGCACCGCCTGCAATTATTTCCATCTTCTTAGGAGAGCAGTTGGAGGATGTATTGACACAGTTGATCAGTACAGGTGAAGCTACCCACAGTATTAAGGGAAGCATGTTAGAAACAGGTGTTAAGACACTTCCGGACTTTATGAAGGATGCGACAGACCGTAACAGAACCTCACCGTTTGCATTTACCGGAAATAAATTCGAGTTCCGTATGGTAGGCTCCCAGGATTCTATCGCACAGCCGAATGTCGTATTAAACACCATTGTTGCAGAGGCATTTTCAGAAGCATGTGATGTTTTAGAAAAATCAGATGACTTTGAAATGGCAGTACATGACCTGATTAAGAAATACGCAACAGAGCATCAGAGAATCGTATTCAACGGCAACGGATATTCTGAAGCATGGGTAGAAGAAGCAGAAAAACGTGGTCTGCCGAACATCAAATCCATGGTGGATGCAATTCCGGCGTTAAATACAGAAAAAGCCGTAAAATTATTTGAAAAATTCGGTGTATTTACAAAAGCAGAGTTAGATTCCCGTGTAGAAATTGAATACGAGACCTATGCAAAGGAAATCAATATTGAAGCAAAAGCTATGATCGACATTGCAGGAAAACAGATTATTCCGGCAGTTATCAAATACACCACAGCACTTGCAACATCCATTTCTGCAGTAAAGGCTGCATGTGATGCAGATGTCAGTGTTCAGACAGAATTGCTGACAGAAGTATCTGATTTACTTTCTGAAACCAAGGTTGCATTATCTAAGTTAGAAGAAGTAGCAGAAAAAGGTGCAGCGATGGAAGAAGGCAGAGAACAGGCTGTATTCTACAGAGATGAAGTCATGACAGCAATGTCAGCATTAAGAGCTCCGGTAGATAAATTAGAGATGATCGTTGATAAGGATATGTGGCCGATGCCATCCTATGGAGATTTGATCTTCGAAGTATAACGGGAATTATTATAATCGGATTCATCTGGCAAAACCTCCCCCTAAAAAGGGAGGAAGCCAGGTAACTGATGTCACCCGGCTAAAGATTATGAAAAAGTTTTATCTTATTTTTGTGTATATGTATAGTATATACAGGAGAAATGAAAAATCCATGTTCACATCATGAAGTCTTTTTTAAAGATAAGTGAATAAAATATGAACATGAGAATAGATAGGAGGAAGTCTTATGAAAAAACTTGAAATTATTATCAAACCAGAAAAGCTAGAAGATTTAAAAGAAGTGCTCTCTACCTGTGAAGTAAGCGGTTTAAATATCGTAAACAGCATGGGTTATGGTAACCAGAAGGGTGTTATCAAGACCTACCGCGGTGCTTCTTACAATGTAACGCTTCTGCCGAAAATCAAGGTGGAAACAGTAGTTAGTGATGTAGTTGCCCCCGGATTGATTGACAGGATCGTAGATGAGATCAACACCGGAAACTTTGGTGATGGTAAGATTTTCGTTTATGATGTAGAAGATGCGGTTCGTATCCGTACCGGTGAACGAGGAGAAGAAGCCTTATAATTTGTTGAGGAGATTATTATGAAAATAGAATATGGAATTGTAGATTATCAAAGGAGATAACAGCCGGTGTAGTGCGGTCAATTATCTCCTTTTTTATTTACTTTTCCGGCAAGGAGGAAATGATTATGGATATGAGTGTATGGTTCCTGATGGGAGCAGCGTTAGTATTTTTTATGCAGTGTGGATTTGCGATGGTGGAGGCTGGTTTTACCAGAGCAAAGAATGTTGGTAATATTACCATGAAAAATCTGATGGATTTTTGTATTGGTACAGTTGCATTTTATATTTTAGGATACAATCTTTTGTGCGGCGAAGGTACATTTGTCGGCTGGGGCTTAAACCCGTTTGCAAATTTTGCAGAAACCGACTGGTCTAATTTTGTATTCAACCTGGTATTCTGTGCGACAGCAGCAACAATTGTATCCGGTGCAATGGCAGAGCGTACCAAATTCGTTACATATTGTGTTTACAGCTTTGTTATCAGCTTAGTAGTGTATCCGGTAGAGGCACATTGGGTATGGGGAGCAACTCCATGGCTGACAGATATAGGATTTACAGATTTTGCAGGTTCAGCATGTATTCATACCGTCGGCGGCGTGACTGCGTTGATTGGTGCGGCAATGTTAGGACCCCGTATCGGAAAATATAGCAAAGATGGCAAATCAAAACCGATTCTTGGTCATAACCTGTTAGTGGGTGCATTAGGTGTATTTATTCTCTGGTTTGGCTGGTATGGATTCAACGGTGCAGCAGCAACCGATACTTTACAGTTATCACAAATTTTTGCAACGACAACCATTGCTCCGGCAGTAGCTACCTGTACAGCAATGATTTATACATGGATTCGTAACGGAAAACCGGATGTTTCTATGTCATTGAATGGTTCCTTAGCAGGTCTTGTAGCAATCACAGCAGGCTGTGCGAATGTAGATGCAGTGGGTGCTTTTATCATCGGTGCGATTGCAGGCGTACTTTGTACCGTATCTGTATATTTTGTAGAAGATAAATTAAAAGTTGACGATCCGGTAGGTGCGGTTTCCGTACATGGTGTCTGCGGTATCTTCGGAACCATTGCTGTAGGATTCTTCGATTATACAGATGGATTGTTCTATGGCGGCGGCGTTCATCACCTGCTGATACAGTTACTTGGTCTTGTATGTATCGTAGTTTGGGTTGCAGTTACTATGTCCATCGTATTCTTCATATTAAAGAAGACCATTGGACTTCGTGTATCGGCACAGGAAGAAATCGAAGGCTTAGATTCTACGGAACATGGTCTGGAATCCGGTTATCCTGATTTCCTGACAAGAGAACTTCATTAAGTTGTACGAATCTAATTGTGATTAGATTCGTAATTATCTAATCCCCTTAGTAGTATATACATCAACGGAAACACCCCTGGCGGTACGCCAGGGGTGTTTTTCATTAAAAAATTACATAAATATAGAAAATTAATGAGGCAGATTT
>CAYWXJ010000003.1:2010-50499 GCA_964462405.1 uncultured Eubacterium sp. | reverse complement strand
GCATGTGGACCGGAAAGCCCATAAATACGGGAAAGTTGAGAAAATACTCAAGAAAACTGAATTTTCCTGGGCAAATAGGGTTTCAACACGATAAAATTTTGTTAAACGTCTTAACGGGAGAGGGGATTTGGAAAATGTGAAGTGCAGATTCCAATTTCCCCTCTTCCCACATCCCTAAAATCTGCTATAATAAAATTATTATATCAAAAAGATCGAAAAAGGAGTTAAAACATGGGATATTTAGAAGAGTACAACAAATGGCGTACCGATCCATACTTTGATGCAGACACCAAAGCGGAATTAAAATCTATCGAGGGTGACGATAAGGAGATTCAGGATCGTTTCTACCGTCAGTTAGAATTTGGGACCGGAGGACTGCGCGGGGTCATCGGAGCCGGAACGAACCGTATGAATATCTACACGGTCCGTCAGGCAACACAGGGACTTGCGAACTATATCATTTCCCGGAACGGACAGGATAAAGGGGCAGCAATCGCATATGATTCGAGAATCATGTCGCCGGAATTTGCAGAAGAAGCGGCACTCTGCCTGAATGCAAACGGAATTAAGGCATACATATTTGAATCCTTGCGCCCGACACCGGAATTATCCTTTGCAGTTCGTCATTTAGGCTGCATTGCAGGTATTGTGGTAACTGCAAGCCACAATCCGAGAGAATACAACGGATACAAGGTCTATTGGGAAGATGGCGCACAGATTACACCGCCTCATGATAAGAATATTTTAGCAGAGGTTGCAAAAGTAACCGAGTTTTCCATGGTAAAGACCATGCCGAAGGCAGAAGCAGAGGAAGCGGGGCTGCTTCAGGTCATCGGAGAAGAAATCGACAACCTCTATATGGAGGAATTGAAGAAGCAGTCCATTCATCCGGAAGTCATCAAGGCGATGGCAAAGGATATTAAGATCGTATACACACCGCTGCATGGAACAGGAAATCTTCCGGTGCGCCGTGTATTAAAGGAATTAGGCTTTGAAAACGTCTATGTCGTACCGGAGCAGGAATTGCCGGACGGCAATTTCCCGACCGTATCCTATCCGAATCCGGAATCACCGAAGGCATTCGAGCTTGCACTGAAATTAGCGAAAGAGAAAGATGCGGATATTGTTCTTGCCACCGATCCGGATGCAGACCGTCTTGGCGTATACTGTAAGAGCACCAAAACCGGCGAATATGTAAGCTTTACCGGAAATATGTCCGGTATGCTGATTGCAGAATATATTCTTCGTGAGAGAACGGTTGCCGGAACGATGCCGGAAAACCCGGCATTAGTAGAAACCATCGTGACTACCGACATGGCAAAAGCCATTGCAGAAGCATACAATGTGAAGTTGATCGAGGTTCTTACAGGATTTAAGTTCATCGGTGAGCAGATTCGCTGGTTCGAGGAGCAGAATACTTACAATTATGTGTTTGGTCTGGAAGAAAGCTACGGCTGTCTTGCGGGCACTTATGCAAGGGACAAGGATGCCTGTGTAGCTGTTATGATGCTTTGCGAGGTGGCTTCCTGGTGCAAGTCGAAGGGCATGACCTTATGGGATGCGATGCTGGATATGTATGAGCGTTACGGCTATTATCAGGAAGGTTTGGAGACCATAACCTTAAAGGGCATGGACGGAGCGGCACAGATTCAGGCAATGATGACAAAGATGCGCAGCAATCCTCCGAAGGAGCTGGCAGGACTGAAGGTATTGGCGGTCAGAGATTACACGGCAGATACCAGAACCGATTTGGCTACAGGAGAAGTTACGAAGACAGGGCTTCCTTCCTCAAATGTATTATATTATGAGCTTTCGAACAATTCCTGGTGCTGTGTGCGTCCCTCGGGAACAGAACCGAAAATTAAATTCTATTTTGGCGTAGTCGGAGAATCTTTAGAGGACGGAAAAGCAAAATTAGAAGCATTGGATAAGGCAATGTTAGCATATGCAGAAGGATAGAGGGGTTTTATGGTAAAAACAACATTAGTGATTATGGCGGCAGGCATTGGCAGCCGTTTCGGAGGCGGGATCAAGCAGCTTACGGCGGTTGGTCCAAGCGGTGAGATTATTATGGATTATTCCATACATGATGCTATAGAAGCGGGATTTAATGAGGTAATATTTGTTATCCGCCATGATTTAGAGAAGGATTTTAAAGAAATTATCGGCAGCCGGATTGAGAAGATAATCCCGGTAAAATATGCATTTCAGGAGTTAGACAATCTGCCGGAGGGTTTTCAAAAGCCGGCAGACCGTACAAAGCCATGGGGAACCGGGCAGGCAGTTCTTGCCGCAAAGGACCTGATTGAGCATCCGTTTGTAGTCATCAATGCAGATGATTACTACGGCAAAGAAGCCTTTGTCAGGCTGCATGATTACCTGGCAGCAAATACGGAGAAGAAGTCAGATGTATATGATATTTGCATGGCAGGCTTTATTTTAAAAAATACGTTGAGTGAAAACGGCGGGGTCACCAGAGGTATTTGTGAAGTGGATGCTAAAGAAAATCTGTTAAAAGTAACAGAAACCTATGAGATACAGTGGAAGGATGGCGTGCTGCAGGGACAGGATGACGATGGAAATCCCGTCGCAGTACAGGAGAATCAGCATGTATCTATGAATATGTGGGGACTTCATCCGGAATTTTTAGAGGAATTAGAAAGAGGTTTTCAGACCTTCTTGTCTGAAATAAAGCCGGGAGACATCAAAGCGGAGTACCTTTTGCCGAAAATTATTGACAGGCTTCTGCAGCAAAAGCAGGCGACGGTAAGGGTATTAGAAACACAGGACAAGTGGTTTGGCGTGACGTATCAGGAGGATAAGCAGAGCGTCATGGATGCTATCCGCAGACTTGTAGAGCAGGGCGTTTATCAAGAAAAATTGTTTTAACCCGACAGACGCTGTTGAAGTTGCAGAATGTGTATGTTAAAATAAAAGCGAGTGGAGGGTGATGAGAAAGAGGAAGGAAGATAAACAGAAGATGAGAAAGATTAGTTGGAAACTTGTAAAAATATCTATGGCTGTTCTGATTATTCTATTAGGAGTCAGCTTTACATCCCCCGGACAAGTACTTGCGGCGGACAACCCGGTTACCATAAGTTCTTGCAAGCTGAACAGCAGCGGAAGCAAATTGACGGTTAAGGCAAAGGTCAAGAAGAAGACAAGTGCCATGGGAAAGAAGCTGTATCTGCTGAATCTGAATGCGTACAAATCAGAAAGCGGTAAGAAGAGCGTGACCCCGCTTGCATCTGTCAAGGCAAAAAAAGGAACGATAACCTTTAAGGTGAACTATAAAAAATCCATGTTATATCAGAAGTTCGTAGTGGCATATAAGACCGGAGGAAAGTACAAGGTCGTCAGCGATGCAAGGTATATTACGAATCCGGAGGTACTTGCGTCCTATAAGGGAAAAGGACCGAGTACAACTTCTAAGAAAGGTCTTCAGGTAGAGGAGCTGTCGGATTCCTTAGAAATTGGAACCCAGCATGCAGTCATTAACTGGACATTAAATTCACTTTTGAACAATAATGCCATAAATAAGACCCAATTTAAATATAAAGGAAAGACTTACTATCTGGATGCCGACCAGATTCAGCGGAATGATGAGCTGGTACAGGCATATAATGCGGCGGGTGTCAGAGTGACAGTTATTTTGCTGCTTCCAAAGGACGCAGCTTCCGCCGGAACCTCTGCAATGCAGTTTGGCGGATATTCCTATACAAAATATTCTTCCTTTAAGACATCCACCCAGGCAGGCTGTAATACCTTTGAAGCAATTATGACTTATTTGGCGGACCGGTATGGAACCAAAAAAAATCTGGTATCCGGCTGGATACTGGGAAATGAGGTAAACAGTGCATGTATCTGGAACTACGGCGGCAATAAGAGCTTAAGCAGCTATATGACAAATTATGCCAGAGCATTTCGTATTTGCTATAATGCGGTAAAGAGCGTCAGTAAATATTCCAAAGTATACATCAGTCTGGATAATAACTGGAACCGGGATATTGACGGAAAGAGCAACCGCTATTTCAGCTCCAAAGCCGTATTGGATAAATTTTATGCGGAGCTGAAAGCGAAGGGAGCGATTAGCTTCCAGATTGCTTATCATGCTTATCCTCAGGGAATGGCGGATCCTATTTTCTGGGATGATTCCTGGGCAACAAATTCTGTCAGTGCCAAAATCGTCAATTTTAAGAATTTAAGCGTATTGACGAATTATGCGAAGAAGAATTTCGGGAAAAACTGTACGATTATGCTCTCCGAGCAGTCCTTTAATTCCAGCAGAGGAGAAGTCGTGCAGGCAGCAGCCTATGCTTATGCTTATTATTTGAGCGAAAGCAATAGTATGATAGAATCTTTTATCTACGGAAGAGAATTTGACAATTCCGAAGAAACGAAAGACGGATATAGCTGGGGATTGTGTGATAACTGGCATTCGAAGCGTCTGATCTGGAGCGTGTTCCAGTACATTGATACGAAGGATTCCTTTAAATTTACCGATCCTTTAGTAAGCTATACGAATTTGAAAAAATGGACTAAAATTTCAGGACTGAAGAGAACGAAGTACAACAGCATGGCGTCCGTTAGACAGAAGGGAACGATTACGAATATTACATCTGCGTCATCAACTTCTCTGACATTGACCTGGGATAAAATGAATAAAGGTGACGGATATGAGATTTACCGGGACGGTAAGCTGCTTGCATCTGTTGCGGGAAATTCTACAGTGACCTATACAGATAAGAATCTTGTAAACGGCGGAACCTACAGCTATAAAGTAAGGATGTATAAAGAGGCTCCAAGCTCTTCAAATCCAAGTAAGAGAGTCCGGTTGTATGGAACCTTTTCGAAAACAGTAGCCGCCACAGTTACAGTAGGTCAGGTGACTTTGAATGCAGAAAAATGTGCGGTATCCGGCAATCAGATTACGATTGGATGGAAGAAGGTGACGGATGCAAGCGGTTATGAGATCCTGCGTTCAACGGCTGCAGACGGAGCTTATACAGTCATTGGAACTGCATCTTCAGGTAAGACTACTTATACAGATATGGAAACGCAGTCCGGAACGACCTATTATTATAAGGTTCGTGCTTATATCACTATAAATGGAGTTAATTATTATGGTTTGGAGTCGGATGTGGTTTCTAAGCAGGCATTGATCCAGTTGACAGCGCAGATCGCAAATGGTCAGATTGTGCTGAATTGGAGCCAGTGGCAGAATGTAGTAAGATACCGTGTATATTGTACGCCGGAATCTGTAGGCAGCTATGTGAGGATAAAGACATTAGATGCGCTGACCTATAGCTGCAGCAAATATAAGGATGCTGCAGAAACAAGTATTGATTTTGCAGAAGGTGAGACATATCTGTTCCGTGTAAGGGCGGAATTCGGAGATGGAACCTTTAGTAAGTATTCCAATATTATAACAGTAAAGTTCCTGCCAAATGAAGAAGTGAATCCGGTAGGCATGGAAGAGGAACAGCCGGAAGATGAATTTGCCGGACAGACAACACCGGATACGGAAGCAGCAGAAACCGAATCTGCGGAAACCACAGAGACGGAAGCAGCAGAAACCGAATCTGCGGAAACCACAGAGACGGAAACAACGGAAGCAGAAGCTGGAACTGAGGAAACCGGAACTGCAGAGCCGGAACCGGAAACTGAAACTGAAACTGAGGGGACCGGAACTGCAGAGCCGGAAACCGAAACCGCAGAGCCGGGGACAGAAACCCGAACAGCGGAACTGGAATTATAGAGTTGGGATCTACAGCGTATCAGCACCGGAAAAATACCAAAAATGAAAATGGCGCAGAAGTTAAGTGGTGAATGGATCTGCGCAGGAATACATCGTAGATGTTCCATGCAAAGCTTACTGCGATAATAAGAAAGCCGGAAATAGCAATGACGTAGTCAAGTATACTGGTTAAATTCATAATGAATGCCCCCTTGTGTAGAATAATTGTTTATTTAGTATAGCCGGATTATTCGTAATGTTCGGTATAAGAGGGGGATTTTCATATAAAACTTGCATATAAAAATAAAAAATATACAGTTTCTTAGCGAGAGTGGGCACCCCATATTTGGGGTGCTTATTTGACATATAGGGGATTTGACGGTATAATAAAATGATTTATAAGAGATAAATACCGCAGATAAGAAAGCTGCGGTATGGAGGATAGGATGAAATTATCAGCAATTATTCCGTGTTATAATGAGGAAGAAGCACTGCATTTTTTTTATAAAGAGATGCAAAAAGTTATGCAGACCATGCGGGACGTGGAATTTGAATTGTTATTTATCAACGACGGTTCAAAGGATAAAACCTTAGAAGTCATTCGGGAGTTAGCAGCAAAGGATGCGCGTGTGAAATATGTTTCTTTTTCGAGAAATTTCGGAAAAGAAGCGGCAATTTATGCCGGCTTAGAGTATGCAACAGGAGATTTGACAGCCATTATGGATGCAGACCTGCAGGACCCGCCCTCGCTTCTGCCTAAGATGTATCAGGCGATTGTGGAGGGGGGCTATGATTCCGTAGCGACCAGACGAGTCAGCCGCAGGGGAGAACCTCCGATCCGTTCCTTTTTTGCAAGGATGTTCTATCGTTTGATGGGGCGGATTTCCAAGGCGGATATTGTGGACGGGGCAAGGGATTACCGTTTGATGAACCGTGCATTTGTAGATGCGATTTTAGAGATGGGCGAATATAACCGTTTTTCGAAAGGGCTTTTTGGCTGGGTCGGCTTTGAAACTAAGTGGCTGGAATTTGAAAATGTGGAACGGATCGCCGGGGAGACAAAGTGGTCCTTTTGGAAGCTGTTTTTATATTCCATTGATGGAATCGTGGCATTTTCTACGATGCCGCTGTCCATTGCGGCATTTTTAGGTGTTATGATGTGCGGTGTGGCGGCAGTTGCCATTGTATTTACGATTGTAAGACAACTGTTGTACGGCGGTTCCGCTTTTGGCTGGCCGTCTATGGTATGCATTATCATGTTTTTAGGCGGAATACAGCTTTTATGTATCGGAATTTTAGGCTTGTATCTGGCAAAGACATATCTTGAGGTAAAGAAGCGTCCAATCTATATCTGTAAGGAAAGCAATATCTCGAAGAAGAAAAACATGGAGAATGATTGACGTTACTGCGGATAACCGTAAAGCGTGAACAGTAACGGAAAAACAGAGTAACGGAGAATACAGATGAAGAAGATAGGAACATTTTTATGGAATATCATTGAGCTGGTGGCACTCTGGTGTTTAAGGCTGTTGTTTTCCATTCTGCATAGAGAACTGACCGCAGAAACAGAAGAGGCGTTTATGCAGTTCGTGAAGTTTGGACTGGTGGGTGTCAGCAATACAGTAGTCAGCTATGTGATATATGCAGGCAGCCTGGTGCTTATGAAATCTGCGGGGATTTGGGCAGAGTATGATTATCTGATTGCAACAGGAATTGGTTTTGTATTGAGTGTGCTGTGGTCCTTTTTCTGGAATAATAAATTTGTGTTTACAGTGGGAGAAGGGGAACACCGGTCAGTGCTTAAGGCACTTTTTAAGACGTATATTTCCTATTCCTTTACAGGACTGTTTTTAAACAGTATTCTGATGGTGCTTTGGGTGCAGATGCTTGGAATATCGGAATTTTTAGCTCCGATTATCAATCTGCTGATCAGTGTACCGATTAATTTCTTAATCAATAAATTCTGGGCGTTTAAAAAAGAAAGGTAAGATGACATGATAAAAAGTATGGCATTGATTGCAGTCTTTCTTGGACTGCTTCCGTTTTTACTGGGACTTCTTTACACGAAATTTGTAGAAGAGGAAAAGGACAACCTTTTGCTGCAGATGGCGGCAGGATATGTAATGATGTTTGGAGTATTTGAGATTGTGGCACTTCCGTTGATCTGGCTGAAGCAGCCGTTGTCCTTATTGACAGGGATTTACGGAGGGATTCTGCTTGCGGCAGCGGTACTTTCGCTGGTGTTAAACATAAGGCGTATACCGGGAATCCTCCTTGGAGCGGTTCGGGTACTGCGGCAGTTTACCCTTTGTATCTGGGCGCAGCTTGTTTTGATTGCAGGACAGGTATTTGTTTATATCCGGTATCAGTATACGAATGCAGATGACGCATTTTTTGTGGCATCTGCCGCCACATCTTTGGCTACGAATACGATATTTGCCTATAATCCTTATACCGGAACGGCATATGAGAAGCTGCCGTCAAGGTATGTGCTATCCCCCTTTTATGCATTCAATGCAGTTGCAAGCAAGGTGACAGATAGCCATCCGGCAATTATGGCACATATGGTATTTATGATATTGTTCTTGCTGCTGGCGTATGCAGTCTATACCCTGATAGGACGGGCATTATTTTCCGGCAATATAGAGAAGACAGGCTATTTTCTGGTAGTTTTGTCCGGATTAAATCTGTTTGCTGCCTACAGTGAACGGACAAGCGGTCTGTTTCTTTTGATTCGTCTTTGGCAGGGAAAAGCAATTTTAGCAGGAATCCTGCTTCCGCTGCTTCTGTATCTGGCGATCCGGATTTTTATGTTGGAAGGAAAACGGGCGGATTGGTTTCTGATGCTTTTGCTGATGTGTGCCTGCTGTATGGTGTCCTCTATGGGAATTATGTTAGGGGCAATTATGCTTGGAATCCTTGGAATATTATTTGCGTGGAAGCATAAGAGCAGCCGGCTTTTGTTCTATACAGTACTTTGCTGTCTGCCAAACCTGCTTTGTGCGGGAATTTATCTGGTGATTAAGTAGGGAGGTATATTTTGAGAGAAGTCTTAAATGTTATAATGTCCATGTACGATTCCTATAACGGAACCGGAATGCAGATGGCACTGTTCTTTGCCTGCCTGATTTATTTGATTGTACAAAAAAAGGAAAAAGAAAAAAAATATTTGTTTTTAGGATATACGTTGCTGTTCTTTATCATTTGTTTCTTCCCTTTGACGGCGAAGATTATTATGAAGGTGTGTATTGGCGAGGAGGTTTACTGGAGAATGTTCTGGCTGCTTCCGACTGCCATTGTAACAGCATATACGGCGGTGCTTATTATTATGCAGATGGAGGAGAAGCTCAAACGCTATCTGCTGCTCTTTGTCATGTTAGCAATAATTGTACTGACCGGAACAAATGTATATAACGGTACGATATTTGACAGAAAGCAGAATAATTACAAGCTGCCGCAGGACACCGTCGATATTTGCGACATTATAGAGGCGGATGCTGCTGCAAACGGGACTGGCCATAAGAAGCTGATTACCGTAAATGATTTAATTACTTCTATCCGTCAGTATGATGCCGGAATTTTAATGCCCTACGGCAATGAAGTTATGAAGGGCAATAAGGCAGAAAGTGAAAATGCTGCGCAGATTTACCGCATTATGAGCAGTGAAAATAAGAATTGGGAAGCCTTAGCCTGGTATGCGGCAATGGAGAAATGCAACTACCTGGCATATCCGGCAGATGATGCGGTGGCAGAAGCGGTATCTGCTTTGGGTTATGAGAAAATCGGCAGCAATGGAACTTATTATGTATACCGCAGAGAGATTGAAGAGAATGCTTATGATGGGGAGTGGCTCATTACCCAATATGGCTCTTCCGCGGGAAACCAGTTGATGTTTTATACGCTGCAGGATAAAGAAGGACATCTGATCGTGGTAGACGGCGGCTGGGTAACAGATGCGGATTATGTAAGACAGGTCATCACAGTACTCGGAAAACGTGTGGACGCATGGATTATTACCCATCCTCACAGAGATCATGCAGGCGCATTTACCGAGATTTATAAGGATTTAGGAAAGCTTAAAATCAAAAAGGTCTATGCGGTAGATATGGCGTCTCCGGAATTGTGTCTTGAGAATGCCCCGTGGGATGAGACCGAGGTATATGAACAGTGGCTACAGCTTGATATTTCCCAGTTGACTTATGTACATGCGGGTGATACCTTTGAAGTGGCAGGTCTTGAATTTAAAGTCTTTAATGCGTATGATGACTATGTGGATGAATTGTCGAATGATCTGTTAAATGACGGCTCCATGATGTTCAAGGTGACCGCGAATCAGGAGTCTATGCTCTTTTGTGCGGATGTGGGAGATGATATGAGTGATTATCTCTTAGAGACTTATGAGGATGAGCTGAAAGCTGATTATATTCAGATGGGACATCATGGAAATGGCGGTTTAAAGAATGATTTTTATAAATCCATTGAAGCAAAAGCAGCGTTTTTTGATGCACCGGACTGGCTGATGCAGGATACCAGCGGAAGATTTACCAATCCAAAGACATCTTATCTGATGTCGAGCAATGGTGCCGCAGTCTACAGCTTTTCTACAACGCCGAACCAGATTATTTTAAAATAATTTACAAGGAGAAAATCTATGTTACACGGAACAATCTTTGGAACAGTTTTTTATCTTGCTGCATTTATTGCCTGCGTGGTAAATATATACCGGTTTCGCAAGTCACATAAACCGATGAACGGTTTTACATGGTCGGTGTTGTCTTTTTTAATTGCGATCTGCATGGGAAGCGTGCTTGCAGGACTGATCAGCCCTTTGCATATTCCGGTGAATCTCTATTCTATGGCAGTCCTGTATCTGGTAATTGCGGTACTGATTGGCTGCCGGATTCATAAAGAAGGCATGAAGCAGGAATATATATGGGAAAAATTCGACTTTATTGTGATCGCGCTGGTAACGGCAGCCGTTGTGGCAATCAGCCTTGGGATTTTCTCCCCGCAACTTTGGTACTGCTATTATAACAGCGATGCGGGGCTGCATTTAAAAGAGGCAACCGCCATTGTCCGTTCACAGAAAGTTACGAATATGTACTTTTTGCATTTGCAGAATGCAATGTTCATCGAAATGATACAGCCCTTTGTCCGGATTGCTGACTGGTATAAGGGATATATTATAGGCGACTGTTTCTTTTTGTGGGTGGAGACTCTGTTCTTTACAGCAATGGTCCGCAGATTTGCAAAGACGAAGGCATCTAAGGTATTTGCGGTCTTTCTTACCGTCTGCTATTTTATGGGGTATCCGTTTTTCAGCTACTACTATTCCTTCGGCTATTGGGCAGTCGGAAGTATGCTCGTAGGCTTTCTGGCAATTACGCTGCGGCTATATGAAGAAGCATTGGTTGAGCGCAGGTATACGGTTTTTATGCTGATGTTAGGCTGTTTTGGCGTTATGACCAGTTATATGATGTTTGCGCCGGTGACTTTTGTGGCAGTATTTATATATCTTATGATTGTTGCAAGACGGGAAGGCAAGGTATTTACCTTAAAGAATGTATTGCTTGCACTGAAGGTATTCCTGATTCCTACCTTGATGGGATTGTATTATTGTCTGTACGGATTTTTTATTTCCTCCGGGACAAGTATCACAGGAGCCCTTGGAAATGCGGGGGGAATTTATACAGAGCTTTATATGGATTTCTTCTGGACGATTTTCCCGGTGCTCTTCGTGCTGGTATATACATTGAAAAAGCGCAGGCTTACGCCGGATGTAGTATTTTTCCTGGTATTTTTCGGATTTACCGGGGTGATGCTGCTTTTGACTCTGACGCATCACGTTTCTACTTATTACTATTATAAGACCTACTATCCGCTGTGGATGTTCTGCTGGGCGCTTACGGCGAGGGCGGCAGCCATTATGCTGCAGGAAGCCAAAGAGACGCTGGCGGCTTATTGCGCTATGGCGGCGATATTCGTGGTACTCTGCTACGGTAATATTGAGTACCGTATCGTAACCTCCACGGAGAAGATTACAGGAGCTATGCACAGTACGGCATTTTTTACCCTATATCAGCATGACTGGTCTTTTATCACCAGAGGACATCAGGGATTGGATGAATCCGTGTTTGATTTATTCCAGTATGTGCAGGACAACCTTTCCGATGAGAAAATGGTTCCCCTTATGACGGAGGAGAACGACTATGGACAGACCTATTTGTATGAAGGTGCCAGCGGATATGATTTTCCGGATTTCTATGAGTGGCGTCATACCACAGAAGAGCTAAGACAGGCGTATTATGACTGGGATGTGCACTATGCGGTGATGATGAAGGGTACCCAGTTTGAAGAGGAGCACGGCGAAGATACTTTAGCAAAAGAGGAAGTTACTGTTTTATTTGAAAATGAAGCCGGTTATATCTTAGCGTTAGATTATGAATAGTTTTGAAAAGAGGAAGTTTCATGGTAGTAAATGAAGATAAAGGGTTAAGAGAGCTGATTGAGCAGGAGAAGAAACAGCTTCCTGCAGATATGGGAGATTTTAACAAATTTCTGGCATATACCCATGATGACGGACCGGATGATGTGGAACAGGAGCCGGAGCGTCATGGTATCCGTAAGCTGAAGGGAACTCCTTTGTGGACCGTTTTATATCCTGCAAGAAAGGGGTATCATGCGGCAAAGTTTGTATACCGGAACGGAGTTTCCGGCGTCTGCAGAAAAGCAGAACATGCCATCGAAAATAATCGTTTTACAAGAAGGAAAGAAGCCAGAAAGTATTTAACAAAAATTATGCCCACAGAAGAAGAAAAACAGAAGCAGCGGGCGGGAGTATTTCAAAAAGAAATCAAAATCAGTGTATTAGTACCGCTTTTTAATACGCCGGAGCAGTTTTTGCGGGATATGATTGAATCCGTGACAGGGCAGACCTATCAGAATTGGGAGCTTTGTCTGGCAGATGCTTCTGATGAGGCACATGCGAATGTGGCGCAGATCGTAGAAGAATATGCCGCAGGGGATAAGCGCGTGAAATATAAAAAATTAGAGAAAAATGCAGGAATTGCTGAAAATACCAATGCCTGTATCCGTATGGCATCCGGAAATTATTTAGCCTTGTTTGACCATGACGATATTCTGCATCCCTCTGCCCTTTATGAGTGTGCAAAGGTCATTGAGCGGGAAGATGCAGAGTTTGTCTATACCGATGAAGTGACCTTTGAAGGCGAAGACCTTGAGAACATTATTACCTACCATTTTAAACCGGATTTTTCCGTAGATAACTTAAGGGGCGTCAATTACATTTGTCATTTGAGCGTATTTCAAAAGGAACTGACAGACAAGGTCGGGATGTTCCGGATGGAGTATGACGGCAGCCAGGACCATGATATGATCATGCGTCTGACGGACGCTGCCAAAAAGGTCTGTCATATACCGAAGGTGTTATATTTCTGGCGGTGCCATAAGATGTCTACTTCCATGAATTTAGATTCTAAATCCTATGCCATTGCAGCAGGAAGAAGGGCCGTAAGGGATGCGGAAGTGCGCAGAGGTTATCCCGCAGAGGTGCACAGTGCCCAGATTTGTAAGACGCATTACCGTATGAAATATCAGATTGGAACACCGAAAATTTCAATTATTATAGCCGCAAACGGACAGGACAAGGAGCGGATTGCCCGCACGGCAGCGGCAGTGGAAAAAGCGGCAGCGTATGATAATTATGAGCTTTTGTATTCCGCCTCCTTCGGGGAACTGTCCGATGTGATGCAGAGTGCGCAGGGAGAATATTTGCTTTTGCTTGCGGCAGGGATAGTACCGATTACCCCCACCTTTATGGAAGAGCTTTTGATGTTTGCACAGCGGGAAGATGTGGGACTTTGCGGTATGCAGGTATTAGATGAGAAGGATTTGATTTTAAGCTCCGATATTGTCATCGGAAATTCAGATAACAATCTTGCGATTGAAGTAAACCGCGG
This sequence comes from uncultured Eubacterium sp., assembly GCA_964462405.1. GTDB lineage: Bacteria > Bacillota > Clostridia > Lachnospirales > Lachnospiraceae > Roseburia_B. The sequence continues at coordinate 36,783 of CAYWXJ010000003.1, read as the reverse complement.
AGAACGTTATGACGCTCCGGGATATATGGGAAGAAATTATTATGCACACAACATTTCTGCTGTATCCGGCTGTGCCTGCATGGGGAAAAAAGAAGAACTGGTTTCCCTCTGGGAGCAGGGAAGCACGAAGTCGGTATTCGCAAGAATGTTAGAGATATGCTTCCGGCTGCGGAAAGACGGCAGACAGATTGTATTAAATCCCTATGTCTTATGCAGACTGCCGAAGGCAGAATACCAGGAAGAATTATCCGCAGCCGACAGACAGAATTTGATGGCGGCTTTTAAGGAACAGATAGTATCCGGTGATCCTTTTTACAATAAGAATCTCTCGTTAGAAAGACACTGGCAGAAGAAATAGGAGATAACATGTTAAGTGATTTTGATTTAGAAGGGAAAAACAAAGTTCAGAAAGCAGCATATTATCTGAAATACTACGGAATGTCATATACGATGAAAAAGGCATTGCGTAAGCTTGGCATTCCGATCAGCGAGGAGTCAGAATATATGACTTGGTGCAGAAGGAATACTGTCTCTAAAGAAGATTTGGAAAAACAACGGGGAACAGTACTCTCAGACAGATTGTCTTTCGTCGTTGTTTCAGAGGAAGAGGAAAATATTGAGCATGCAGGCTTTAAAAAGCAGACCTGCAAGCAGATTTCTTTTGCAAAAGTAACGGCAGAAACGACTATTTTCGACCTCTTAAAAAAGCACAGCGGCGAGTATTTTGTGTTCTGCGGCAAAAATGTCAGGGTATTTCCGGAGTATCTCTATGAGGTATCTAGGACAGTCTGCCGGCAGGGAAAGGAGCCGGTAAGCAAAATCAGACCGAAAAATGTAAAAGCGGTCGATTTAATCTACACGGATGAAGACAACTGTGTGGGCAGTAAGCGTTTCCGCCCGTTTTTTAAACCGGATGCAAGTATGCAGATGCTTTTAAACTTTCCCTATCTTGGCAGATGCTTTGTCGTCAAGCGAAGCTTGCTTCGGACGCTGGTGCAGAAAGGAGAAACCGTCAGCCTAACCGGAAACGACTGGTATGACCTTTCCCTGCAGGCGTTCCGTTATGCAGAGCATATTGCACATATTCCGAAAGTGCTCTTTTCGAATGTGGTATCAAAGGAAGAGAGAAATCAATTTGTCCGCAGCAGATCAGAAGAAAATGCTGCCTGTGTGGAACATTTTCTGAAATCTGAGAATATCGGTGGAAAAGTGATAAAATCGGATGTGCCGGGATTTTTCCATGTAGAATATGAGCTGGCAGAAGACCCTTTGGTCAGTATCATTATTCCCAACAAAGACCATATCGAGGACTTAAAGCTCTGTCTGGATTCCTTCAAGAAGAGCGATTATACGAATTATGAGGTAATTATAGCAGAGAATAACAGTGAGAATCCGGAAACCTTTCAGGTCTATAACAAGCTGATTGAAGAAGACTGCAGGATTCATGTGGTGGTATGGGAGGAAGGCTTTAATTATTCGGCGATTAATAATTTTGCGGCAAAACGTGCAAAGGGAGATCTGCTTCTCTTCTTAAATAACGATACTGAATTTATGGACAGCAGGACGCTTCGGGAGCTTGTGATTTCAGCTCTTCTGCCGGGAGTCGGAGCCAGCGGTGCCATGCTTTATTACGGGGACAATACCATTCAGCATGGGGGAATTATCATTGGAATGGGCGGATTTGCAGCCCATGCACTTTGGAGCCTTACCGACAGGGATGAGAAGTATTATCCGTTTTCCCTGTGCGAAAGGGAAGTCAGCGGTGTGACAGGAGCCTGCCTTATGGTACAAAGATGTGTGTACGAAGAAGTCGGCGGTATGGAGGAGGATTTTGTTGTGGCGTTGAATGATGTGGATTTCTGTCTGAAGATACGTGCCGCAGGATATAAGATTTTATTCAATCCATATGCAAGATTATATCACTATGAGTCAAAATCCAGAGGATACGAAGATACCGCAGAAAAGCAGGAGCGGTTCCAGAGTGAGATTACCAGACTTCAGATGAAGTGGGAGCCGGAAATAAGGGAGGGGGACCCCTATTACAACCCGAATCTGACCCTGCACCGTGCAGATTATTCTATGGACATATAAAAGGAAATGATAATGAAAAAAAAATCAACACTTGCAAATATATTTTACAACAGCTTCGGCATGATATTTTATTATGGCTGCCAATGGCTTACGACGATTTTAGTAGTGCGGTTATCCGGTTTTGAAGACAGCGGTAACTATTCGCTTGCTATGACGTTTACGGCAGCATTTGCCATTTTAGCACTGTTCAATACCAGACAGTATCAGGTATCTGATGTGGTCGGGGAGTATTCGGACCGGACTTATATCTGTTCCCGTTACGCGGCTATGGCAATCGCATTTTTGATCTGTTTTGCCGGATTGTTTTTCAATCACTATACGCCTTACCAATGGGGTGTCATCCTTTTGTACATGCTGTATAAATGTGCAGAGGCGTGGATTGATGTCTATCATGGAATCGACCAGAGGAACGGACGGATGGATTATATCTGTTATTCATATATGGCACGCGGAATTTTGATGTTTGCAGGATTCTGCGGAGTTTTGTATCTGACGAAAAATCTAGTCTGTGCAGTAGGCAGTATTACACTGGTCACCTTACTGACAGCCTTCTTCTATGATAAGAGAACAGCAGAGCGTTTTATAGCTAAGGATGCAAAGACCGATAAGGAAGCTGTCAAAAAATTAATGCTTGCTATGGTTCCGCTGGTGATTGTGGCGGTGACAAATAACCTTTCCATTTCCCTGCCGAAATACTTTTTAGAGCGGTATTATGATGCTACGGTGCTTGGGTACTATTCTTCGGTAGCTACACCGAGCATGATCGTACAGGTGGGTGCGTCTACGATTTTTGTTCCCCTGATCACTCCGTTAGCAGACAGACTGAAGGAGAATGATAAACAAGGATTTAAAAGCATTTTAAAGAAGGTAACGGCAATGTTTGTCATATTGTCCATATTGGCAGTCATTGTGTCTGCGCTGCTTGGAGAATGGTTCTTAGTGTTGGTATTTAAGGAAGAAATCAGGCCGTATACATATCTGTTTGTGCCGATCATCATATCCACACTGTTAATCAGCATTAATGCGTGTCTGTTTCCGGTATGTACCGTATTAAGAGAAATTAAAGGGCAGCTTGCAGTAGGCATAGGCGGAATTATATCTTCATGGATTGCCTCTGTCATATGTGTAAAACGATATTCTATGGATGGAGTTGTGTTTGCACTGTTGATTACATTGGGCATTCAGATTATAATAGAGATATATTGTGTATATCATAAGATGAAAAAATGGAAGGAAACCTGATATGGACAAGATTGCAGTATTGATTCCCTGCTACAATGAGAGCAGGACCATAAAAAAAGTAATAGAAGATTTCAAAAGAGTCTTACCGGAAGCGGTAATTTATGTCTACGATAATAATTCTACCGATGGAACAGACGAGATTGCAAGAGCGGCAGGAGCCATTGTCCGTTATGAATATAAGCAGGGAAAGGGCAATGTGATCCGCAGAATGTTCCGGGATATTGATGCGGAATGTTATATTATGACGGATGGAGATGATACCTATCCGGCAGAGTCGGTGCCGGAGATGATCCGCATGGTTTTTGAGAAGAATGCGGATATGGTGGTCGGGGACAGACTTTCTTCTACTTATTTCACCGAGAATAAGCGTGCATTTCACAACTTTGGAAATTCTCTGGTGCGTAAGAGTATCAACGTGCTGTTCGATACGGATATTAAGGATATGATGACAGGTTATAGAGCCTTCAGTTATTTATTTGTAAAATCCTTCCCGGTGTTGTCAAAGGGATTTGAAATTGAAACGGAAATGAGTATCCATGCGGCGGATAAGAATATGCAGGTGGAAAATATTGTGATAGAATACCGTGACCGTCCGGAGGGAAGCGTGTCAAAGCTCAATACGTTTTCGGACGGGATTCGTGTACTTATGACGATTGCCAGAATGTACCAGACCTATAAGCCGATGAATTTCTTCGGAATGCTTTCCGGTATTTTAGCGGTACTTGCAGTCGGATTTATGATTCCGATTATCGTTGTATATACCAGAACCGGATTAGTGCCTCATTTTCCTACATTGATTGTGTGCTGTTTTGTTATGTTAGCGTCCATACAAGCGTTTTTTTCCGGCTTGATTTTAAAGACGATAGGACAGAAGAACCGTCAGGATTTTGAAATGGAACTTCAGACGATCAGAATACACAGAGATGAATTGTTAGGGGACTAAAGAGTAAATGAAAGTGTATATTTGCCCGAAATGCGGCTGGATTCGGGTGGTATCCAGAAGAAAAGATGTGGAATGCTTTAAGTGCGGAGAACCAAATATGGTGGTAACAAAGCTTCCTTATGAGAAAATTGGTCATATGACAGAAAAAGAGCGGGAAAATTATGCAAAGACCTGGCTCTACATTCATAATGCCAGGAACGAATGAGGTAAGAAGTTATGTATAAAAGGGAAAAGAAAAGCTGGCTGAAGCATTTGGATTTTACAATAGCAGATATTCTTTGTCTGCAGGCAGCATTTATTGTGGCTTATGTATGCCGTTTAGGCTGGCACCTTCCATATTCCAGTGAACCATATGAACGTCTTGCGGTTGTTGTGATTTTAATTGATATATGCGTGGTGTTTTTCTTTGAACCGTACAACGGAATTTTGCGCAGGGGAAAGTTTCAGGAGGGGAATGCCTGCATTACCTACTGTACCATTATCTTTGTAGGCGTTCTGATCTATATGGTAGCCACAAAGCAGACGGAGATATATTCCCGAAAGGTAATATTTGCGTTCTGGTTGATTGCTCTGGTATTCGTATATGTGGAAAGGGTCTGTCTGAAGAAGCTGATCCGCAGAAGGATACGGCTTGAGAAGAATCTGTCCGTTATGATTCTTTTGACGACCGCGGAATATGCCAAGGAAGTATTACAGGAGTTTGCGCATTTAGAATATAAGGACTTTATCGTATCCGGTGTTATTGTCGTGGATCAGAATTTAAAGGGAGCTAGAATCTGCGGCATTCCGGTCGTTGCCAATGCGGATGACTGTTATGAGTATCTTCGGACGAATGTCGTGGATGAGGTATTTATCAACGGCAATACCAGAGAGAGTTCTCAGGCATTGGCGAATGAACTTCTGGAAATGGGGATTACTGTACATTTTAACCTGGTGCATATGAATGCATTGGCACCGAATAAAGTAGTGGAGAAATACGGGAATTATCTGGTTTTAACTTCCAGCATGAAGATCGCGTCTCCCAGACAGATACTTGCCAAAAGGATTATGGACATTGCAGGCAGCCTGATCGGGCTTTTTGCCTGTGGAATTGCATTTTTGGTATTTGCGCCGATTATTAAGAAACAGTCTCCCGGACCGGTGTTCTTCTCCCAGATTCGTGTGGGAAAGAACGGCAGAAAGTTCAAGATATACAAATTCCGTTCCATGAATGTAAATGCGGAAGAACAGAAGGCTTCCCTGATGGAACAGAATGAGATAAAGGGACTGATGTTTAAAATGGCGGATGACCCGAGAATTTTTCCGATTGGAAAAGTTATGCGGAAGTTTTCCATTGACGAGCTTCCGCAGTTCTGGAATGTATTAAAAGGCGATATGAGTCTTGTCGGAACCAGACCGCCCACAGTAGAAGAATTTGAAAAGTATCAGATCCACCATAAGGCAAGATTGGGTATCAAGCCCGGAATTACCGGCATGTGGCAGGTCAGCGGACGAAGCGAGATCAAGGATTTTGAAGAAGTGGTAGCTTTGGATACCCATTACATTTCCCAATGGAGCATTGGACTGGATTTTAAGATTCTCTTTAAGACGCTGCAGGTAGTTATTACAGGGAAGGGTTCGGAATAGAACAGATGAATATCAGGTATCAGTATCATTATGTAACAGGTCTCTTAAAGCGGTACGGCTTTCGGGGGCTTGTTTTTAAAACACTTGAAAGAAGTAAATCACCGATGTTAGCATATACGGACTGTTATAAACGCTATATGCCCACAAAAGAGGAATTGGAAAGACAAAAAGCCACAGAGCTTTCCTATGCCCCTCTGGTCAGCATTGTAGTACCCGCCTATGAGACACCGGAGAAGTACCTCCGGGAGCTGGTCGATACGGTGCAAAGGCAGAGCTATCAGAACTGGGAGCTTTGTCTTGCAGACGGCAGTCAGACAGATATTGTGGAACGGACGGTGGCGGAGTATGCACAAAAAGATACGAGAATCCGTTATCAAAGGCTTTTAAAAAACGGCGGCATTTCGGAAAATACAAACGGCGGATTTGCTATGGCGAAGGGAAGCTATATTGCCCTTATGGACCATGACGATTTGCTGACGGAAAATGCGCTGTATGAAATGGTGCAGTGCTTAAATGAATCCTATACGCAGGAAGAGCGGACATATGCCATGATTTATTCGGATGAGGATAAAATTAACGGAGATGGCAGCGTACACAGCAGACCCCATTTTAAACCGGATTTTAATCCGGAATTTCTGCGGCATAATAACTATTTCTGCCATTTTTTAATGTTTTCTGCGGAATTACTCAAAAAAGCCGGGGGCTTACAGAAGGAATATGACGGTGCCCAGGATTATGACTTTGTGCTTCGCTGTGTGGATGCGGGAGCGGTTGTCCGTCATGTGCCGAAGATTCTTTATCACTGGAGAATCCACGAAGGCTCCACGGCAGGCAACAGTACCGATAAGGCATATGCCTTTGACAATGGATGCCGTGCGATAGAAGCCCATTTAGAACGCTGCGGGGAACCGGGAAAGGCAAAGGTCACCACAAATCTTGGCGTTTATAATATAGAGTATATGCTGCGGGGGGAATATGAGCTTACCGTTGTAACCGAGCGCAAAGAGGAGTTAGCGCGCATTCGGGAGCACTATAAGAAACAGGAATTTACCGGGGATTACCGGCTGAATATTCATTACATGCTGGCGGATTCTTTTCATAACGGCATGGAAAAAGAGTGTTTCGGAGATTATATTTTATATGTCAAAAGAGGGGTAAAGGTAGAGCCTGAGAAATTAATTGAAACACTTCTTGGAACTTGTCAGTATAAAAGGAATGGAATGGCAGGTGCGAAGCTTTTGACAAAGAAGAAGCGAGTAGTCTCCTGCGGCATGATTTATGACAGTCTTGGCAATTTGATTCCTTCAAGCGGAGGAATCCCGGCGGAATATAAAGGGTATTTTCTTCATGCAGTGATTCCGCAGAATGTCAGTGCCATTTCCTTAGGCTGTGTCATGTTCAGAAGAGATGCTTTTGCAGCAGCAGGTGGTATGGACCAAAAATTCCGCGGCATCTACAGGGATGCTGACTACTGCTTCCGTCTGCAGCAGTCGGGCTATCAGGTGGTTGTAATACCAGAGGTAACAGCAGTAGAATATGAGCCGCAGGAAGCGGATGTAAGCAGCGAACGGCAGAAAAAGCTGTTTTTAGACAGGTGGGAGCAGAAGCTTAAGCAGCCGGACCCCTGTTACAACTGCAATTTGAGCCTGCAGGCGCATCACACCTATGCAATGAAAGAATAGAGGAAACAGATAACAATGCGAGATATATTTATCATTGGAAGCAAGGGCATTCCGGCGAGGTACGGAGGTTTTGAGACCTTTGTAGAACAGCTTACCAGACACAAAGAGAGTAAAGAAATTTGTTACCATGTGGCATGTATGGGCAATCAGAAAACAGAATATGAATATCAGGACAGCCATTGTTTTCAGATAAAAGTGCCTCCCATCGGCCCGGCAAAGGCAGTCTGGTACGATCTGGCGGCATTTTTTTACTGCCTTGGTTATTTAAAAAAACATCCCTCAGAGAATCCCATTGTCTATGTATTAGCCTGCAGGATCGGACCTTTTACCGGGTACTTAAAGCGCAGGCTTTGTAAAAGGGGCGGCAGATTATTTGTAAATCCGGACGGACATGAATGGCTTCGGGCAAAGTGGAACAGAGCCATCCGGGCGTATTGGCAATTTTCGGAAAAGCTGATGGTCAAACATGCGGATCTGCTGATTTGTGATTCTAAGAATATGGAGAGCTATATACAGAATACCTATCGGAAATACGCGCCGGAAACTACATTTATCGCCTATGGTGCAGACGTGAAGAAAAGCACCCTTTCCGATACGGATGAAACACTTCACGAATGGTATCAAAAGTGGGGGTTACAGCCGCAGGAATACTACCTGATTGTCGGCAGATTCGTACCGGAGAATAATTACGAAACCATGATACGGGAGTTTATGTGTGCAAAGACGTCTAAAAAGCTTGCGATTATCAGTAATGTGGAGGAAAATCCTTTTTATCAGAGACTAAAGGAAGCCACGGGATTTGAGAAGGATGACAGAATCGTATTCTGCCGGACGGTATATGAAGAAGAGCTGTTAAAGAAGATCCGCGAGAATGCCTGCGGTTATCTCCACGGGCATGAAGTGGGAGGAACAAATCCATCTCTGTTAGAGGCGTTAGGAAGCACCTGCGTCAACCTGCTTTTCGATGTGGGATTTAACAGGGAAGTGGGGGAGTCTGCAGCACTTTACTGGACAAAGGAAACGGGAAGCCTGGCAGCTTTGATTGAGCAGACAGCAGAGTTTGATGAAGCAGAAAGAGAGGCTTTCGGACAAAAAGCAAAGCAGAGGATCACAGAAGCTTACAGTCAGGAGCAGATTGCAGAAGCTTATGAAAAGACCTTTTTGGCGTAAATGGGGAATCGAATGGATACAATAAGAATATCAGTGGCAGTAGCAACGTACAACGGAGCGCGGTATATCAGAGCGCAGATGGACTCCATTTTGGAGAATCTGACTCCTTCAGATGAAATCGTGGTTTCCGATGACGGTTCAACAGACGGCACTTTGGATATGTTAAAGGAATATGAAAACGGGGCGGTTCCGGTCACGGTACTAAAGGGACCGGGCAAAGGAATCAAGCAGAATATCAATGCTGCTATGGAAAAATGCTGCGGACAGTATATTTTTCTGGCAGACCAGGATGATGTCTGGACGAAGGATAAAGTGCATAAAGTTATGGAATATTTAGGCAGGGATGGCTGCAGATTAGTCAACCATGATGCGCAGGTAATGAATGCCGCCCTTACAGAAGTACAGATGCCGTCATTTTTTGCATATCGTGGTTCTAAACCGGGATTTTTGAACAATTTGCTGAAAAATCGTTATATGGGATGTTGCATGGCATTTGAAAGAAGCCTGCTTCCCTGTGTGCTTCCGATTCCGGATGAAATCGAGATGCATGATCAGTGGATCGGAATGCTCAATGATTTAAGGCATGGAAACAGCGTTTTTATCCCGGATAAGCTGCTTTTGTACCGCAGGCATGATGCAAATGTTTCCGATTTTTCCCACGGAACTGTTTTAGAGATGCTGCGCAAGCGTCTGGTATTGCTGCGGGCAATTTTAAAACGTCGAAAATTATGGAAATATTAATAATTTTTGTGAAATATGTACAATTTCTTTCTTATTTGGAATGATTGACAGAATTGGAAAAAAGTTATATATTTATTTTAATTGTTTGTAAAAAACACAATGCTTCAGGAGAGGGGATTGCCTGAAAGAATGGAGTTAAGATGAGTACAAAAAGAAGAAAAAAGAAGAAAAACAAAGTGATTTTATTTGCAGTTGAGATTATCATTCTTGTTGCATTACTGGTGGGGCTGTTTGTTTATTCAAAGCTGAATAAGGTCGAGAGTAACACAGGGACTATTGAGAAAGAGGAAGTGAATATTGAGCTTAATTCAGAAACGGCAGAAGCGTTAAAGGGGTATACGAATATTGCTTTATTCGGTCTTGATAACCGTCAGACAGGAAATTATAACGGCGGTAACAGCGACTGTATTATGATTGCAAGTATCAATAACGATACAAAAGAAGTGAAATTGTTATCCGTGTATCGTGATACGTTTTTGAATGTGAAGGATGATACCTATAATAAGATCAATTCCGCATATTCCTATGGCGGACCGAAGGGCGCGATCGCAGCTCTTAATAAGAACCTGAACTTAGATATTGTCAACTATGTGGCAGTTGATTTTGGCGCCTTGGTAGAGACAGTAGATTTATTAGACGGAGTGGAACTGACTCTTACTGACCAGGAAGTTCAGATCATGAATGATAACTATATTGATGAGATCAATGAAGTTACAGACCATAATTCCAGTAAATTAAGCGGCGGCGGTACGTATACAGTGGATGGCGTACAGGCTTTGGCATACTGCCGTATCCGTTATACGGCAGGAGATGATTTTAAGCGTACCGAGCGTCAGAGAATAGTATTGACAAAGATGATTGAGAAGGCAAAGGGCTCAAGTATTTCAACTGTCAGCAGCTTAATCGACAGTATGTTAGGCGAAATATCTACCAGCTATACGAGCAAGGAATTGTTAGAATTAGCAAGTAGTATTATGGATTATGAATTGGTGGACACACATGGCTGGCCGTTTGAGTTATGTACCGGAAGCTACGGTTCGAAGGGAAGCCTTGTTGTTCCGACAGATTTAGAGACAAACGTAAGGGAATTGCATGAATATCTTTTCAATGAGAAGAATGAAGTTTCCAATACCGTATCCAGTATCAGCGATTATATTGTAAATTATACAGGCTGTACCACGAGTGCAGCTTCCAGAAAGGACAACCCATTGACCGGAGATAACAACACCAGTACGACAGATACAGGTTATGTTATGCCGGAAGAAGGGGATGCAGAGTAATCCGGATGTATTGCAAGGTGAAAGATGAGAAGACACATCTTTCACCTTTTTTGCACGCTATTTTCACAAAAGCAACACAAATTAAGGGTAAACTGATAAAGTAAATAAGACAAGAATCAAAGGATGAAAGGAAGTTTTGGACATGGAAGGATTTGAAAATCAGGATGGGTATCAGAATCAGAACGATTATTATTCTTATGGACAGACTGGCGATATGAATACATACGGAGAGGAAGGAAGCTGGTACAGACCTTATGAAGAACCGCCGAAGCCAGAGAAACAGAGCAGCGGACTTGTGAAAAAGCTGATGAAGTGCATAGCGTTGGGACTGACCTTTGGATTGGTGGCAGGCACTGCATTTGCTGGTACGACATATTTCTTTCATGGAGTTACCGGAAGTGAAGCAGCAGACCGGGAAGAAGAAGTTTTATCCGGCGGAGATTTGAATATTGCAGCTACAGAAGCGGAAGATAATATTTCTAGTGTGGCAGGAAGTGACACGAAGCTTGCGGCAGCTGGCGCGGTTACGGATGTGTCGGATATAGTAGATCAGACAATGCCGTCGATTGTCTCGATTACCACCATAGCAAGAACCCAGGTGCGTGGATTCTTTGGACACACACAGGAGTATGAGAGCGAGGGCTGCGGCTCCGGTATTATTGTCAGTCAGGATGAAGACTATCTGTATATTGCTACGAATAACCATGTGGTAGAGGGCGCCGAGACACTGACGGTTCTTTTTACGGATGAGAGTACGGTAAATGCCGAGGTAAAGGGAACAGATGCCAGCAGTGACCTTGCAGTTGTAGCCGTAGACTTAGAAGATATTGAAGACGAAACTAAGGAGAAGATTCGGACAGCTACATTTGGCGATTCTTCTGTATTGAAGGTAGGACAGACAGCGATCGCCATTGGAAATGCGCTAGGCTATGGGCAGTCGGTAACGACAGGCGTCATCAGTGCGCTGGACAGGGAAGTGACTGTTACAAACGAATCGGATGGAAGTACCGTTACCAATGAACTGCTCCAGACAGATGCGGCAATCAACCCGGGAAACAGCGGCGGCGCACTGCTGAACCTGAAAGGTGAAGTAATAGGAATTAATTCTGTAAAATATTCAGAAACCAGTGTAGAAGGAATGGGCTATGCCATTCCTGCACAAACAGCCTTACCGATCATTAAGCAGTTGATAACCAGAGAAGAAGTGACTGGCAGTGACAGTGCGTATCTTGGCATTTCCGGCGTAGATGTTACCCAGAGCGTATCCGATACCTACCAGATGCCCCAGGGTGTCTATGTTGCCCGGGTTGTAGAAGGCAGCGGTGCGGCGAATGCAGGACTTATGCAGGGAGATATTATTACCCGGTTTGACGGAAGAAATATTACATCCATGGAAGAGATGCAGGAGCTGATGAAGTATCTTCCGGCGGGAACAACAGTAGAGGTTACAGTTCAGCGGGCGAAGAATGGTGAGTATGTAGAGGTGGATTTGGAAATCGTATTAGGAAGCAAGAAGTAATAAAAAAACAGGAAGAAAGACATACTGGAGATTTTTGGAAGAACTGGTATGAAGTTCTTCCTGTTTTTTATATTTCCTTTTTCGGACAGTTGAATTATAATAGTGGACATAGTTAGCAGAAGCTGTCGGCAGTGACAGAAAGTGGTGGAATATGAAAAAGTATATGAGAATGTTTGCGTTCTTTATCATTCTGTTTTGCGGGAAAGCTGTATGGGCACAGGAGACAGTCCCGGAGCTCACAGAATATCAGGAAGAATTTGATATACCCGGCATAGAAGAAGAGATAGAAGCATTGGTCAGTGATGTGCCCCGGACACAGACTAAGAAAGAAGAATTGTACCGCCTGCTGCAGAAAGATACGGCATTGGCAGCATACAGTGCAGAAGATGCGGATGCCGTTTATGATCCAAGGACATTAGGAAAGGTGACTGCGGTACGTCTGCAGCAATCAAATACCTGCTGGGCGTTTTCGACTCTTGCAGCGGGGGAAGCATCCTTAATCTATAAAGGACAGGCGGATGCGGCGGCCTTAGATTTGTCAGAAGCACATCTGACCTACTTTTTTTATCATTCCGTTACAGACCCGCTGGGGAATACGAAGGGAGACGGAAATTACAATCTCTCTGCGTCTGATTTTATGGCGGTCGGATCAAATACCATTTTTTCGACCTTTGCATTGGCAAACTGGACAGGTGCGGCAGAGGAATCGGCAGCTTTGTTTGAAGAGCTGAACAGCAGCACGGTTTATGAAGATTCTTTGGCATATGCGGATGCTGCCCATTTGCAGAATGCTTACTGGATTAATTTTAAGGATGTAGATGCGGTAAATGTTATCAAGCAGATGATTCAAAAATACGGAGCGGCAGCCATCAATTTTTACTGGAGCTACAAATATTATAACAGTGGCAATTACGCATACTATTTTCCGTTAAACAGCAGCCAGGCGAATAATCATTCCGTGACGATCGTAGGCTGGGATGATACCTATCCGAAGGAGAATTTTAATGAAGCCTATCGTCCGCAGAATGACGGGGCATGGATTGTAAAGAACAGCTATGGCGAAGACTGGGGAGACGGCGGATATTTTTATCTTTCCTATGAGGATAGTGCGGTCAATTCGAAAAATACCAGTGCCAATCGGGCAAGGGCATATATTTTCGATTTTGAGACGGCGGATAATTATGACTATAATTATCAGTATGATGGTTCTGCGGGGGCTTATAATGCCAGCAATTCCGGCAGTACTTTGACAAGGGTTGACAGCGGTGGGGCGATTGCCAATGTATTTACTGTACAGAATCAGGGCAATGGGCATACGGAAACCTTAAAAGCGGTATCCTTTGCATTGTTTGATACGGCAGTATCCTATCAGATTCAGATATATAAAAACCTGACAGACGAAGAAAACCCCGCATCGGGGATGCCCCAGTTAAATGAGCCTGTAACAGGGAGCACAAGTTATGCAGGGTATTATACGGTTCCCCTGAATCAAGAGGTTCTGTTAAGAGAGGGAGAAACGTTTTCCGTAGTTGTGACCTTAGAAAAAGAGAGCGGCGAACAGATTAATTTTTTTGTGGATAAGACCTATCAGAACGGAAGCTGGATCTCTTTTGTCAATGAGGTGGAGGAAGGGCAGAGCTTTCGCCTGTTGTCCGGAGGCTGGGAGGATATGGCGGCGTCTGGTGTGACGGCGAGAATTAAGGCATTTACGGATGAAAATCCGAGGATATTAATCGAAAGTCTGACGTTGGTTCCTGACAAAATGCAGTTAGATACGTCAGGGAATTATGTGTTAGAGCTTTACACAGATGAAACCTATACCATGCAGACGGCGGTTTCTCCGCAGACAGCAGAGAATCAGGTATTATTGTGGGAGTCGTCGAATACATCTGTTGTAATCGTGGATTCTGCCGGAGTTTTGACCCCCGTGCGGAATGGAACGGCAGTCATTACAGGAACTACCACCGATGGAAGCAGGCTGGCAGTCACCTGTACGGTATACATAAAATCAAAAGAAGCATCTGCGCAAGAGGAGACAAAAGGAAAAACAGAAGAGAAAATAGAGCAGGGTGTTCTTTCGGCGGAGATAGATACCACGGGGGAGGCCTTTAGAGCAGAACAGCAGGTATCAGAAAATCCTTCCGGGGAAGAGTCATCTGTCACTTCAGTAAAAAGTCCCGAAACCTCTGATACGTCAGGTGATTTGGTCTGGCTTTCCGGTCTGATGCTGCTATTTGGAATCTTTATGGTCAAAAAAGGATTGTTTCACGGCAAAATTTAAAAATAAATAAGAAATATCCGGATATATGAGCCAGTGTCAGTATTGTGGAAAAAAATAGATTGTGCTACAATTTATATGATAAGCGAAGATTATCCGTTTTTTGGATTGACATATGTAAGAGCAGCAGGAATGAGGAGGAATATTCATGAGAAAGAAAAAGCTTGTAATTGCGTTGGGACATGAAGCATTAGGAACGACGCTGCCGGACCAGAAAGTGGCTGTCAGGAAGACGGCAAAGGCGGTAGCGGATTTGATTGAGCAGGATTACCAGGTGGTAATTTCTCATAGTAATGGACCGCAGGTGGGAATGATTCATACAGCGATGTCTGAATTTTGCAGACTGTATCCGGAGTATACAGCAACACCGATGTCCGTATGCTCTGCCATGAGCCAGGGATATATCGGATATGACCTTCAGAACGAGATCCGGACAGAGCTTTTAAACAGAGGGATTTATAAGACCGTATCTACGATTTTGACACAGGTGTGTGTGGACCCTTATGACGAAGCTTTTTACCATCCCAGCAAGGTCATCGGAAGAGTGATGACGAAAGAAGAGGCAGAAAGCGAAGAGGCGAAAGGCAACCATGTAATCGAAACGGAGAAGGGCTACCGCAGAATTGTTGCAGCACCAAAGCCAATCGATATTGTTGAGATTGATGCGATCCGTGCGTTAAGCGATGCAGACCAGATCGTGATTGCTTGCGGTGGGGGAGGAATACCGGTTCTGACCCAGGCAAATAAGTTAAAGGGTGCCAGCGCAGTTATTGAAAAGGACCTTGCAGCAGGAAAATTAGCCGAGTTAATAGATGCAGATATGCTTGTCATTCTGACAGGAGAGGATAAGGTATGTCTGAATTACAATACGGCAGAGGAGACGCCGTTAGATACCCTGACTGTGAAGCAGGCACGTACCTATATGGAAGAAGGACAGTTCGAAGAGGGCACGATTCTGCCGAAGATTCAGGCAGCAGTTGAGTTTATTGGCGATTCCGCTGTGAAAACAGCATTGATTACAAGATTGGACAAATCCAAAGAGGCAATGGAAGGAACAACGGGTACTGTTATTCATAAATAGCATAGAAGCGGTTAAATGGAAGGATATAACATGAGAAGAATAAAGAGATTGACAGCATTGGCACTTACATTTATGGTATTGTTAACTACAGGCTACAGTGATGCATGGGCAGCGGCATTGACAGCAGACGGAGCGGCTAAAACAGAAGCGGCGGACATGCAGACAGAGACAGAAGATGCGGCTGAGATAGAAGCGGTATACGATATAGAAGAAGCAGCCGATACAGAAGAAACTGCCGATACGGAAGAAGCATCCGCTGCAGAAGAAACTGCCGGAACAGAGGAAGCATCTGCAGCAGAAGAAACTGCCGGAACAGAGGAAGCATCCGCTGCAGAAGAAAATACCGGCACAGAGGAGCAGAACGAAGCAGAAACACTGCAGGCGCTGATAAATTATCTTGTCGTGGACTCCCCTGTGGTTTACACACCGGGAATGCAGAGAATTATGCTTGGAATCGGCGATGGGTCAGAGGAAGTGACCTCCGCAGTATTGTCCTACCGGAATCAGGCAACCGGTGAGACCCATCAGGCAGAAGCAGCAGAAATTCTGGATGATTTTGTCATGTTTCAGATGGAATATTCCGATGAAAGCTGGAACGGCACCTATCATTTAGACAGCATTACCTATACGATAGAGGATATTACAAGCACAATAGATTTTGAAGAGATGGGAATTGATGCGGCATTTGGTATCAATCAGACTGTAGAGAGCGTACCGGATGATGTGCTTTTAACCGATGAAGAAGTTGAGGCATTAGCAGCGGAAGCAGAAATGAACATCGTAACTTTAGATGGGGAAGGCAATGTAATCTCTGAAGCAGGTTTGGAACAGGCAATGGAAAATGCCGGATGCGGTGCGCCAGGCAGTATTTCATCTCTTGCACGGAATGGTGCAAAGGGCGAAGATATTGATGCGACAGGCATGAGCAGTATCGTAGTTGTTTTAGACCCGGGACACGGAGGCTCGGACCCCGGTGCACAGGGAAATGGAATCGTAGAGAAGACCGTGAACCTGAAAATTGCCCAGTACTGTAAGGCAGAGCTTGAGGAATATGCCGGAGTTACCGTCTATATGACAAGAACGGACGATACATATTTAAGTTTGGCGGATCGTGCCCAGGTGGCAGTCGATAAGAAGGCAGACGTATTTGTCAGTCTGCATAATAACTCCAATACCAACTCAGCACCCTGCGGAGCGAATGTATACTACCCAAATTCCAATTACAATGCGACCTGCGGAGCGACAGGAAGTTCATTAGCAAGTATCATTGAATCTAAGTTGACGGATCTTGGTCTTGCAAGCGGCGGTATCCATATACGAGATTCTGAAAACGGAACGAAATATCCGGATGGAAGTACAGCGGATTATTATGGTGTCATCAAACGATGTAAAGAAAATGGAATTCCGGCACTGATCGTAGAACATGCATTCATTTCCAATGCCAGTGATGCGAAGAACTATCTCAGTACGGATGAACAGTTAAAGAAGTTAGGTGTTGCAGATGCTACCGGAATTGCAGAATATTACGGACTCAGCAAAGGCCTTGGATTTAACAGCGTCCAGTCTAAGAGTAGTACCACAATGGAATTGACATGGTCTGCACAGATAGGCGTAACAGGATATTGTATTTATCGCAGTACCTCCAGCGGAAGCGGATTTGAACAGGTAGCCAAAATTACTTCTGCCAGCACGACTACATGGAAGGATTCAGGCTTAAAGCCGGGAACTACCTATTATTATAAGATTCGTACCTATACACAGAGCAGTTCCGGTACTAAGTATGGGAAATACAGTCCTGTAGTATCTGGAAGCACAATGCAGAGACCGGAAATCTCTTCTGTTAAGTCCGAGAGCAGTAAAAAGTTGGTTATCAGTTGGGCAACGGTAAACAATGCGGCAAACTATGAAATTTACCGTGCAACTAAGCGCAGCGGAACCTACAAGAAAATTGCCACAGTTGCAGGTATCAACAGAGTCAATTACACAGATTCCAGTGTAACAGCCGGAAAACTGTATTATTATAAGATACGTTCCATAGGACAGATTGACAATACAACGGTATACAGCGATTATAGTGAAATCGTTTCCGGAAGAACCGCAGTGATTCCGGCATCATTGTCAGTAAAATCCATAGACAGCAATACGCTTAGGGTATCCTGGACGACAAACGCAAATGTTTCCGGCTACGTTATTAAGCGTGCCACATCTGCCAATGGAAAATATACCAGGATTGCAACCGTGAATGGCTCCGGACAGAGCTATTATGATGATGCATCCGTAAAAGCGAATACAAACTACTATTACAAGGTTCAGTCCTTTAATTATAACAATAGTGTTAAGGGATACAGCGGATACGGAAGTGCCGCTTCCGGCAAGACTGTAAAGAAAACATCGATTACAAAGATTATCAGTACATCTTCCACTAAGCAGACCATCAGTTGGAAAAAAGTAGATGGCGCGAATGGATATGTCATTTATCAGAGTACCTCAAAAAATGGCAAGTATAAAAAGATAAAAACAATTACTTCCGGGAATACCACTTCCTATAAGGTAAGTAAGCTGAAAGCGGGAACCCAATATTATTATAAGATAAAGACCAGAAACAAAGTAAACGGTAAGACCGGATATGGTTCTTATTCCACTGTCCGCAGTGCCTGGGCAGGCAAGAAGGCGCAGATTACATCCGTAGCGGGAAGCACTGGAGCAAAGATTCAGGTATCCTGGAATCCGGTTAGCGGTGCGGAGAGTTATGATATTTACCGTTCAAATTCTTCTAAGGGAACCTATAAAAAGATTGGTTCTGCCAGCGGATCAGAAGTTTGCTATATTGATAAAAAACTGAAGATGACGAAGAAATACTACTACAAAGTAGAAGCGCGTATGAAAGGCTATAAAGCGACGGGCACCAGCGGGTTGAGTGCAGCAGTCGGCGGTTACCCGGTCCGCAAGACAAAGATTATCTCCGTCACTGCGAATGAACAGGGACAGCTTGAGGTTACCTGGGAGAAGGTAAAGGATACAAACGGTTATCGTATTTACCGCAGTACCCAGCAGGATGGAACCTATACCTTGCTAAAGACCATATCAGATTACAAAACGGTCAGCTATGCGGACACCAAAGCGCAGCCGGGAGTGACTTACTATTATAAAGTAGTGCTCATAAATCAATATGACGGAAAGACCATTTATGGAAGTTATTCCTCCGCAGTATCAGGGACATTGCTGGCTGCTCCGCAGAATGTAACAGTTACTTCCATTGCAGAAAATCAACTGAACATTACCTGGTCTGAAGTAGCAGGAGCTTCCGGTTATGTAGTTTACCGGAGTACGGAATTAGACGGGACCTATACCGAAGTGGGAGCGGTTGCTTCACCTTCCGTAACGACCTATTCCGACAGCACCGTGACAAAGGGAGTTACCTACTATTACAAAATCAAAGCAGTTGACAATTATAACAACAGCAGCGTATTCAGCAGCGCAGCCTCAGGCTGCGCTGTTGCTAAATTGGCAATAAATAGTGTACAATGGGGAGCAGGGAATATTAATATACAGATTGCCTGGACTCCTAGTGCAGCCACAGTCACCGGATATGAAGTATATAAGAGCAGCAGTTCAAATCCCACAGCACAGGTGAAGGTGGCAGCAACTGCCAATACCAGTTGTATGGATCTGAATGTTACACCTGGTGAGACCTACTACTACCATGTGCGGCCCTATACGGAGGTAGTGGTAAACGGTAAGAAAACGGTTTTATATGGAACATTTTCAGACACGGTTTCTACGAATCCGACAGATTACCGGATTATGGGAAGCTCAGAGGTTACAGAACAGCAGATGGCAGCAATGTATCAGGCATCCGGCAAACAATATCCGGCATCCGTATACAAAGACAAGGGTGCTGCAACGATTGAGGAATTTTGCAGAATTGTTTATGAAGAGGCGTGTACAGAAGGGATAAGACCGGAAGTCATGTTCGCACAGATATGCCATGAGACCGGTTATCTCCAATTTGGTGGGCAGGTGCAGGCATATCAGTGTAATTTTGGCGGATTAGGAGCCGTAGACGGCGGCGGCGGCGGTGGAATATTTGCAGATGTGCGCACGGGAATCCGCACACAGGTACAGCATATGAAAGCATATGCATCTACCGATTCCTTGAAGCTTGCCTGCATAGACGGGAGATTTCCCTACATAACACGGGGAAGTGCGGAATATGTGCAGCAGCTTGGGAAAGGAAACTGGGCGACCGATACATCTTATGATGTGAAATTAATGGTGTATATTAATAAAATAAAAGTAAAATAGGAGATAAGTAATGAGAGAAGTATGGAAAAAATGTATTCTGCTGCTGCTGGTATTCTTTTTGGCGGCAGGAGTATCGGAAGATGCATATGCAGATACGAATACCATGGAGGCAACAGCGGCAGCCGTATCCAGCAGCAAAATTGAATTAAATTGGAGTCGTGTCGAGCAGGCAAAGGGATATGCCATTTACCGCAGCAAGTCTTCCGAGGGTGGATTTCAGAAGATAAAAGAAGTGGCTGCAGGTACTACGACCTACCGTGATACAAGCGTCAGTGAGGCAGTGGGTTACTATTACAGAATCGTTCCCATCAGTCGTACCACTGGGAAAGAAATAAAAAATTTACAGACGGTAATCAAAGCGAAAACTCCGGCGAAGGTAGAGATCGATAAGGTCAGCGCGAAATCACCTACCAAGATTAAGCTTACCTGGAGTGCTTCCGCAGGCAGCAATGGATATGAGATTTACCGTTCTAACAGCAAAACCGGCAATTACAAGGAAATTGCAAAGATAAGCGGAAAAAATACACTTACCTATACAGACAGCCAGGTCACACCGGGCAAGACCTATTATTATAAAATATGTCCTACAAACCAGGTTCAGGGACAGGCGGGCGTAGGTACTTTTTCTGAGCCGGTACAGGGAAAGACGATAGCTAAGACCAGTATTACCTCCATTACATCCGTAAGCTCTACCAGAATGCAGATTACATGGAAAAAAGTAAGCGGAGCCCAAAGCTATGAGGTTTATCGCAGTACCAAGGCAGACAGCGGATTTAAGAAGATTGCTGCGATAAAAGGAAGTAAAAGAAAATATGCGGACATGACCGTAAAGAGCGGTAAGAAATATTATTATAAAATTGTTGCAGTCGGCAGCTTAAATGGGGTGAAAATTACCAGCGGATATTCCGAAACAGCAGCCTTTCGGGCACTGCAGCAGGTAAAGATTTCCTCCGTGAAGGCAACAGCCGAGGATGATCTGAAGGTTAAATGGGGCAAGGTAGTCGGTGCCACAGAATATAAGATTTATCGTGCCACCTCAAAGAGAGGGACTTATAAGAAAGTAGCGTCCGTACCGGCGAAGGGTGTGCCTGTTTTGTCCTATACGGATACGGATGTCGTTTCCGGCAAGACCTACTATTATAAGGTGCAGGCTTATGCGAAAGACAGCGGTATTATTACCGCAGGCAGTGGTAACAAATCAGAAGCGAAAAGCGGTTCTACAGCATATGCAATTATGGGCAAGACAACAGTCACTGCAGAGCAGATGGTAAAATTTTATAATGCCTCCGGCAAAAAGTTCCCTGCAAAGACTTATAAAGATAAAGGTGCGAAAAACATCGAAGAATTCTGTGAGATCGTAATCAGCGAAAGTGATAAAGAAGGCGTAAGGGCAGAAGTTATCTTTGCACAGGTTTGTTTGGAAACAGGATATTTACAGTTTGGCGGACAGGTAAGTGCTTCTCAGTGCAATTTTTCAGGTTTAGGAGCTACAGATGATGGAGCGGCAGGAGCCACCTTCCCGAATGTCAAGACCGGAATCCGGGCACAGGTGCAGCATTTAAAAGGCTATGCTTCTAAGGAGGATTTAAATCAGAAATGCGTAGACCCACGGTTTATTTACCTTGCCTCAAGAAGAGGAACAGCGACTCATGTACAGGACTTAGGAGGCGGCAACTGGGCAACAGACCCTAACTACGCTTCGAAACTGATGACCATGATAAAAGCAATGAAAAGTTATTAATAGGGAAACGATATGAGATTACAACGAAGTTTAAAACATGTGCTGTCTGTGGGACTGATAATCACAGTACTTGGCTTTACCGGATGCGGTAAAGCCACAGATGCGCAGAATACGACAGGAAATACAGAACTTTTACAGGCGGACAGCAAAGAAACTCTGCAGCCGGAAACTGGAAATACAGAGGCGGCGGATACAGAAACAGCAAATACAGAAACAACGAATACAGAAACAGCAAATACAGAAATACTCGATACAGAAGAAGCTAAGGCACAGGAACCGGAAACGGGATCAGAAACAGAGGAACCAGATACAACGCCTGCCGCAGACAAGTATCTGGTGTGCATTGATGCGGGGCATCAAAGTCAGGGTGACAGTACAAAAGAGCCCGTAGGTCCCGGTGCGTCAGAAATGAAAGCGAGAGTTACCGGCGGAACGAAAGGTACGACCACCGGGCTTGCGGAGTATGAATTGAATCTGCAGGTAGCGGTTAAGCTGCGGGATGAACTGGTGAACCGCGGCTATGAAGTGCTTATGGTCCGGGAAACAAATGATGTGAACTTAAGCAACATGGAGCGTGCTGACATTGCAAACAGCAATCATGCGGACATATTTCTTCGGATTCATGCGAACGGTTCGGAGGACAGCAGTGTAAATGGCATCATGACCATATGTCCCACGGCGAATAATCCGTATCCTTCCTGCCGGGCAATCTATGAAGAATCGAAGAGTCTGTCTGAAAAGATATTAGAACGGATGGTAACTGCCACCGGTGCAAAGAAGCAATATGTCTGGGAAACAGATACCATGAGCGGAATCAACTGGAGCCAGGTTCCGGTTTCTATTATTGAAATGGGATATATGACGAATCCTACGGAGGATACCAATATGGCAGATCCCTCTTACCAGAAACTCTTAGCAAAAGGGATCGCCGATGGTGTAGACTTATACTTTAGTGATATTCAATAAGCGTGCCTTTATGATTATCTTTCGCTTCATAAAGCGCCTTATCAGCATAATTTAATAACAGATCTAAATTCATATCGGAGTGGGAGGTCCATGCAAGACCGCCGGAAGCTCCGATAATTTTTTGCTCCTGATCCGGAAAATCCAGTGGATTTTCACGCAAAAGCTTCCAGAAATTTGCTACAAACTGCCTTAACATATTCAAGTTAGAGTGACCATAGGTAAAGAAACAGAACTCATCACCGGAACGGCGGGCAACAATACAATTCTGTTGCGGCAGCATCTTCATAATATTGGCAAAATGCTTCAGATAGGTATCACCCATATCATGTCCATAGCTGTCATTGATGCCCTTAAAGAAATCTAAATCCAGCATAACGCAGGCACTCAGTTTGCCCGGCGGCATATCGGCCAGTTCCTTTTGTACAAGCTCCTTAAAATACTGATAGCGGTACAGCCCGGTCAGATGGTCGTGGGTATTTTCATAGAGCATCTGACGCTTCTTCTTCACATTCTCTGTAGCGTCTGTAATAACGCCGAGATAACCGGAGGACTCCGAAGAAAGATGGATGCGGACAAAATGCTCGGAATCAATTGGAAAAATATCCGTTTCATCTTCAGCCGGGTGCTGCATGATTCTCTGAATATGCTGATAGAACAGAGGCGGATCGGAAAAGAGCAGCTCCGTTTCAGTTTCTGTCAGATGCAGCAGTTTTTTAATGCCGGAGGTAACAAACAGATAGTTCATCTCTTTCTGATATTCAAAGGCGGCAAGCGGAATCTGGCTTATATCAATAATCTTCGTGATCCTGTCAGTTGTCTGGGAAATGCTGCTGACCATGGTGTTGATCTTGGTACTTAATTCTTCAAATTCAGGGTTTCCGCCTACGGATACCTTGGTGTCGAGATTACCGAGGGTAATCTGGGACAAATCAGCAAGGATTGCATGGATGCCGCGTAATACCTTACGCTCCAATAAATAGTTTAAAAGAAGCAGAACTACGATTTCTACGACTATAAGGCACAAAAGATTAATTAAAATATTCCATGCAAAATTCTGAATCAAAATCTTTAATGGAATGGAAGCACAGATGAAAGTTTCATTATAGGATCTGGATACCACATAACTCCAACTGTGCTGCCTGATCTGAATAAAGGAACCTTTGTCGCAGTACTTCAGCTGTTTAAGTAGTTTCGTATCGTTAAATGCTTCCGTATTCATACCGATAGAATGACCTAACAGCTCACCGGAAGCGGAGTCAAGCATAAAAAATGTTTCGCCTATATCTGTCGGAAAAGTGTTAAATATATTGTTATAAGAATTGCTTCCCTGTATTTCTAAAAGCCTTTGGGAAGTAACACCGACCTGGACGATTCCTGTTTCGTCAAGTCTCGCCGTACCTATGTATTTCATCAGTTTCCCTTCGGCAGCATTTAGCTGTACATCCTGAATCAGATATGCATTTTTGTCACTTTCAAGAATCGAAAGAAAAGGAGCGGTCTGCTTGCTGTCATGAAAATCAAGTCCGACATATTCCGGAACAGAGGAATATGTTAAAATTCCGTCCGCATCAATAATGTGCAGTTCATCTACGTTCAAAAGGTCTGCCAAACGCTGCAGTTCATCGGCTTGCTCCACAAGGGACGGGTCTTTCTCAATGGCATAAGCAGCTGTCTTAGCACGGTTCAGGTACTCTATGCTAAGCGAGCGGTCTGTATTGATATTTTCCTTTTCTTTAATCTCTAATGTATTGATAATCTGATTAATTTTAGAATAAAAAGTCTTCCGCTGCTGTAAAGTCATAGAATATGCCGTGAAAAAAGCATTAATTATCAGTATAAAAAAAATTGCAGCAGTAATAATTACTGATGTGTATTTCCTGAATATTTTTTGCATAATGTTTCCCCTGTTTTTATAAAAACGTTTAATATCACTTCTATTATATTACAAATTGCATTTATTGGAATAAAAAAAATACATTAAGGTAAAAAAAATACGGTGTGGAAGTAAAAAAAAGTTTATGTCCAACGGAACACAGCCCGAGAAAAAACAGGAATAAAAAAGAAAAACGTCGAAATTTGATGTACTTTTGATGTACTTAAACTGTTAATATATTATTCGAAGGTAAGTTTTAATACCTCTCTTCCAAATTTTATATACACCCCAATTTATTTTAACCCAGATTTAAGGAAAAAAGAACCAATGATTGTAACCCCATACATTCATTGGTTTTTTCCTTTTCGGAAAGAAGATGACAGAATGAGGATTTTATTATAAAATAGAAGAAACAATACGGAGGTGGAAGGATGCCTGCAAAGAAGAAACCGGAGATGGAGTTCCGGTATTATGAGATTCCCCAGGGAGAGCGGCTGCTGGCACTTTTTGGCAACAGTTGGATTCGGGTCTATGGGAATGATACGACGGATATAAAGCTGCATTTTCATAATCTTATGGAAATCGGATATTGCATTTCGGGGGACGGAGAAGTTATCTTTGGTGAAAATACGGTTCCGTATGAGGGGGGGATGCTTACCGTTATTCCGCCGAATTATCCCCACACCACCAACAGCAGGCTGCGGACAAAGAGTCATTGGGAGTACATATATATCAATCCGGAAGATCTGTTGTCGGAATTTTATCCGGGCAATCCGTTATTTACAAAGAAGATACTCGACCGGGTCAACAAAAAAGAGCGGTACTATGTAAAGGGCGAGAATGAACAGCTTGTAACGCTGGTGCAAATGATCCTGGAGGAGTGCAGGAACCGTAAGAGTTATTCCGGTGAATATATCCGCGGATTATTGCTTACCATGCTGATGTCGATTGCAAGGGACGATAAAGACATGGTAAATAAGCTGGAGCATTATCAGCCGCATGGCGGAGTCTATCAGATTTCCGGTGCGCTTGAGTATATCAGCAAAAGCTACATGGAAAATATCAAAATGGAAATGTTAGCGGAAACCTGCAATCTGAGTGAGACACATTTCCGCCGTCTGTTTGCAGAGAATATGAATATGACACCGGGAGAATACATCAATCTGGTGCGGGTGCAGCAGGCATGTGATTTGATGAAGAAGACAAGATGCTCCATGGAAGAAGTGGCAGCAAGGGTGGGATATACCACCGTTTCTACATTTAACCGAAATTTTCGCAAGATTATCGGCACATCGCCTTATCAATACAAAAAAAGTAGTGAGAATTACCAGGGAAAGATACTGGATGCCAAAATATCGGCACGCAGAGGTTGGTAAATTGCACAAAAGTAAAAAGCATTTTTTATAAAAAAGAGCAGATTCGACTACAAAGATGGTTGAAAATGCTCTTTTTTTGGTTGAATATGAGAACATCTATATACGAAAAGTTGGTATAATGCACACATAAACAAAAGGAAAAAGAATAAATTGTGTATAAATCACACAACATCAACTGGCCAGTTGAATTTCCTGTTTATGATTTAACAAAGTTTTTGGGAGGAAACAAAAAATGAAAAGAAAATTAATGTCACTTTTATTAGTTGGCGCTATGACAGCTACCATGTTCGCAGGATGCGGTTCTTCAAGTGATGATGCAGCATCTACAGATGATGCAGCTACAACAGATGATGCAGCTACAACAGATGATGCGGCAGCAGATGACGCAGCAGATGATACCGCAGATGCAGCAGATGACACTGCAGCAGCAAGCGGAAAATTAACAGTATGGTGCTGGGACCCGGCATTCAATATCTTCTCAATGGAAGAAGCAGCTAAAGTTTATCAGCAGGAGAATCCTGATGTAGAAGTAGAAGTTATCGAAACTCCTTGGGAAGATGTTCAGACAAAGCTTACAACAGCAGCTACTTCTGGTGATTTAAGCACATTACCGGATATTTTATTAATGCAGGATAACGCATTCCAAAAGAATGTTATCAGTTATCCGGATGCATTTGCAGATTTAACAGACAGCGGAATTGATTTCTCACAGTTCGCAGCAGGTAAAGCAGGATATTCTATCGTAGACGGAAAGAACTACGGTGTTCCATTTGATAACGGTGCTGTTATTGCTTGTTACCGTACAGACCTTTTAGAGCAGGCTGGTTTAACAGTTGATGATTTCACAGACATCACATGGGATCAGTATGTTGAAAATGGTAAGAAAGTATTAGACGCTACAGGCAAGCCGCTTATCTCTATGCAGGCTGGTGAGTGTGACCTTATCATGATGATGTTACAGTCCGCTGGTTCCTCATTATTCAATGAAGATGGAACAGCTAACATCGTAAACAATGAAGCATTAAAAGTAGTTATGGAAACATACAAAGAATTAAAAGATACCGGCGTTTTAGTAGAAGTAAACAGCTGGGATGAATATGTTGGATCTTTCGTAAGCGGTGACGTTGCTGGTACAATCAACGGATGCTGGATCATGGCTTCTATCAAGACAGCAGAAGATCAGTCTGGTAACTGGGCTATCACAAATATGCCAAGCCTTGTAGGTGTTGACGATGCAACTAACTACTCTAACAACGGTGGTTCTTCATGGGCTGTTACATCTAACTGCCAGAATCCGGAACTTGCATATGATTTCTTAGCAAGCACATTCGGCGGAAGCACAGAGCTTTATGATAACATCCTTTCCTGTGGCGCTATCGGAACATGGGCACCGGCTGGTGATTCAGATGCATACGGTGAAGCTGATGATTACTTCGGCGGAGATGCTGTATATGCTAAGATCGTAGATTATGCTACAAAGGTACCAGCTAATATTACAGGTGTATATTACTACGAAGCACGTGATGCTGTAGCAGTAGCTACTACAAACGTAATCAATGGTTCTGACGTTGCTACTGAACTTCAGACAGCAGAAGATACTGTAAACTTCAACATGCAGTAATTCTTTAAGCGGAAAAGAACATAACTATAGAGGGAGAACGGTTCTAACCGGCTGTTCTCCTTTTTTTTAAAAGTTTTTGACTTAATGCATTGTTTTTAGCAAAAAAAGGAGGGAGTTTCCTTGAGCAAGCCATCAAATAAGATGTCATTAGACAAAAAGCATAATTTGACAGGATGGATATTCTTAGCGCCAGGTGCATTGCTGATTTTATTTATGAGTTTTGTACCAATGATAAAAGCGCTTATTCTGTCTTTTAAAACCGGAAATGGCGGAGCCTTAACATTGGCAGACCCAATCTGGCGGAACTATTCGCAGATGTTTAAGGATACTGTATTTATACAGTCAATCAAGAACACATTTTTCTATTTGATTATTCAGGTGCCTATCATGCTGGTTATGGCATTGATTCTTGCATCTATATTAAATAATAGACAGTTACGGTTTAAAGGTATATTCCGTACGATGATATTCCTGCCGTGTGCAACATCACTGGTAGCTTATGCAACTGTATTCCGTACATTGTTTGCAAATAATGGTCTTATCAACTTAATACTTACATCCATTGGTATTTTAAACCAGCCATATTCGTTCCTTACACATGTTTGGAGTGCTAGAATTATTATCGTTATAGCTCTTCTCTGGAGATGGACGGGATATAACATGGTATTCTATTTATCTGGATTACAGAATATTGAATATTCTGTATATGAAGCAGCGAAGATTGATGGAGCTTCTCCGTTACAGACATTCTTTAAGATTACAGTTCCTTTATTGAAACCTACAATTCTTCTGACAGCTATTATGTCAACTAATGGTACATTACAGTTGTTCGATGAATCTGTAAACTTGACAGACGGTGGTCCTGCAAATGCATCCATCACCATGTCACATTATATTTACAATATATCCTTTAAGTATGTGCCGAAATTCGGATATGCAGCAGCAATGTCATTCCTGATATTGATTTTAGTTGCAGTCCTGGCATTCATTCAGATGAAAGTAGGTGATAAACGTGACTAAAGGTAAGAAATTTGGAATGTATCTGTTTTTAGCCATTGCCTCCTTTATTTCCGTTTTTCCGTTATATTGGATGGTCTGTGCAGCAACGAATACAAGTGCGGCTGTTCTTCGCGGACGAATTATACCGGGAACCAATTTACTTGTAAATTTAAAGAACCTGCTTGCATCTCAGAATGTAGGAACTGCAATGCTTAATTCTTTTAAGTATTCTATCATCTTGACGATCGTGTCATTGATTATCTGTTCCTTAGCAGGTTATGGATTTGAGATCTATCATGATAAAGTAAAAGATGCAGTAATGAGCGTTATCTTATTGGCGATGATGGTTCCGTTTGTAGCAACGATGATTCCATTATTCCAGATGTTTTCATCAGCAGGATGGTTGAATTCTACGATCGGATTTATCCTTCCGACCATTTCAACTCCATTTTTGATTATGATGTTCAGACAGAGTGCACGTTCTTTCCCGCATGACATCATTGAGGCAGCAAGAATTGACGGACTTTCTGAAATCCGTATTTTCTTCCAGATGTTTATACCTACAATGAGATCTACCTATGCAGCAGCAATGACAATTACATTCATGAATGCATGGAATAACTACTTATGGCCAAAGGTAATTATGACGGATGCTGACAGTATCACAATGCCGATGGTTGTAGCAAACTTAACACAGGGTTATGTAACAGACTATGGTATGTTAATGTTAGCCGTATTAATCTGTACATTACCGACTGCTATCGTATTCTTCTGTTTACAGAAGTCCTTCGCAGAAGGTATTACCGGTGCAGTAAAATAATAATAATTATATAATTAGTAAACAAAACGGCAGACTCAGGTTCACATTGCGTGAGTCTGCCGTTTCAGAATAAGTAAAAAGAGGATAAGTTATGGCAAAGTTTGATTATTCAAAGGTGAAAGATCCGGCATTTTTTAAGGAAAATGTGCTTGCAGCACATTCATCGCACATAGCTTACGGCAATAAACGAGAACTGTTTGATGGAAAAAGTTCTCTTAGAGCTTCTCTCGACGGTATCTGGAAATTTTCCTATGCTGTAAATTATGCATCTGCAGTACCGGGATTTGAAGCTGTAGATTATGATTGTACTTCCTGGAATGATATTCGGGTTCCGGCTCATATTCAGATGGAGGGATATGACAGTCCGCAGTATTCCAATACGCAGTATCCATGGGATGGGAGAGAAGATGTAAGACCCGGAGAAATTCCGGAACGTTTTAATCCGGTTGCAAGCTATGTGAAATACTTTGAAATACCGGAGCAGATGAAAGGAAAAGAAATCCGCATTGCTTTTCAGGGAGTAGAGAGTGGAATGGCACTCTGGCTGAACGGAAGCTATGTGGGATATAGTGAGGACAGTTTTACGCCTTCCGATTTTAATTTAACACCTTACATAAAAGAAGGCGAAAACAAGCTGGCAGTTCAGGTTTATAAGTGGACTGCTTCTAGTTGGTGCGAGGATCAGGACTTTTTCCGGTTCTCAGGCATTTACCGCAGTGTTTATCTGTACGCAGTACCGGTTATTCATGTAGAGGATATTCGTATTAAGACATTGTTCGATGGAGATAATTTCAGCAAGTCTACGCTTGAAATCGTAACGAAGGTATCCGGAAGCGGTAAAATGAGATTTACTTTAAAAGACGGAGAGAAGACCATTTTTACAAAGGATATGGCTTCTGCAAAGGAGATAAAAATAGCAGAGATTGTTGAAAATCCAAGACTTTGGAGCGCAGAGGAGCCGAATCTGTATCAGTTGGAGATAGAAGCGCTGAATGCGTCTGGTGAAGTAGTGGAATATATAGAGCAGGCTGTTGGCTTCCGCAAATTTGAGATGAAGAACAATCGTATGCTGCTCAATGGCAAGAGAATCGTGTTTAAAGGAGCGAACCGCCATGAGTTCAGTTCTGTTTCCGGCCGTCATGTTTCTTATGAGGAATTAGAAAAAGATATTGTTGTTATGAAACAGAACAATATCAATGCCATCAGGACCTGTCATTATCCGGATGATGTAGATATTTATGATCTTTGTGACCGTTATGGTCTGTATATGATTGCAGAGTGCAACATGGAATCGCATGGAACCTGGGATGCATATGTACGCGGATTGAAAGATATTTCCTATGTAGTTCCGGATGATAAGGAAGAATGGGAAGCTATGATGTTAGACCGTGTCAATTCCTGCTACCAGAGGGATAAGAATCATGCATCAATTGTGCTCTGGTCCTGTGGAAATGAATCCTATGGCGGAAGAACCATTTACCGTATGTCGGAGATGTTCCGTCAGTTAGATGATACCAGACTGGTACATTATGAAGGTATTTTCCATGACCGCAGATACAATGACAGTTCCGATATGGAAAGCCGTATGTATCCGAAGGTATATGAGATTGAAGAGTATTTGGCAACGCCGGGTGCGAAGCCGTTTGTATGCTGTGAGTATTCTCACGCAATGGGAAATTCCTGCGGAGCAATTCATAAGTACACAGAATTGGCAGATAAGGAAAATTCCGGCTATCAGGGCGGATTTATCTGGGATTATATTGACCAGTCTATTTACAAGAAAGACCGTTATGGAAAGTATTTCCAGGCGTACGGCGGAGATTTTGGTGACCGTCCGACGGATTACAATTTCAGCGGTAATGGAATTGCATATGGCGGCGAGCGAAATGCTTCTCCGAAGATGCAGGAGGTAAAATTTGTTTACCAGAATCTTGCAATTTCTGTAAATGAGAAGAATTTTGAAGTGTGGAATAAAAATCTGTTCGTAAATGCAGATACCTTTGATTGTAGAGCATATTTACTGCGTAATGGAGCAGTTATTGAAGAAAAGGCGCTTGATATTTCCGTAGAACCGGAAAGCAAGAGAACCTATCCGCTTCCGTTTGAGATTCCTGAGTACGAAGGGGAATATGCAGTAACCATTTCATTCCGGTTAAAAACAGATATGCCGTGGGCAGAAGCAGGACACGAAGTAGCATTTGGCCAGGCGGTTGTAAAGAAAGTGGTCAAACCCGTAAAATATATGGCACCGGAGAAACCGTTTACATTGATTCGCGGTGTCTATAATACCTGCGTCAGGGGAGCGGAGTTTGAAGTACTGTTCTCATCCTTAAACGGCGGACTGGTATCTTACCGCTATGCAGGCAAAGAACTGATTGAAGAAATACCCAGACCGAACTTCTGGCGTGCGCCGACAGACAATGATTACGGTAATAATATGCCGCAGAATTCTGCGCAGTGGAAGATTGCAAGTATGTATCTGACTTACAAGGAAGCTGGAAAAGCAAGAGAAGGTTTAGAAGGTACTCTGTATGAAAATCCGATTGTCCGCGAGGAAAAGGATTATGCAGTAATTACTTATATCTATCGTATGCCGACGATACCGGAATCAGAATGCAAGGTCGAATACCGTGTATATGGGGATGGAAGAATCCAGACCACATTATCCTATGACCCGGTAAAAGAATTGGGAGATATGCCTGAATTTGGTATGATTTTCAAATTCAATGCTGATTATGACAGAGTCGAGTGGTATGGAAACGGTCCGCAGGAAACCTACGAAGACCGTAAATTAGGAGCAAAGCTCGGAATTTACAAAAACCGTGTCATGGATAACATGGCAGAGTATTTAGTTCCGCAGGAATGCGGCAATAAGACAGGGGTACGTTATGGTAAGATTACGGACATCAAGGGAAGAGGCATCCTCTTTACCGGAGATTCTATGAACTTTTCCACACTTCCCTATACACCGCATGAGCTGGAAAATGCGAAGCATCCATATGAATTACCGGAAGTTCACTATACAGTAGTTCGTGTGTCCATGCAGCAATTAGGTATCGGTGGTGATGATAGCTGGGGAGCTCCGGTACATCCGGAATATCATATTGATACCAAAAAGAAGCTGGAATTTACATTTACATTCCGGGGAATTTAGGAGAGTCTATATTCATATAGAAAAGGCAGGTCTGCACAAAATGCAGATCTGTCTTTTTTTGCCATACATCCCATCTACAGAAAATCAAAGGCGGTACGGACGCATTTCCAACAAAAAAATTTCAAACCATCACGCAGTCATCACATTACTGTTCTACAATACACTTGGTAAAAAATTGCAAATAAAATTCTAGATGAAAGTGAAAAGACAGGGGGCTTATTATGAAGGGAACATTGAAAAAAAATTTTGCATTGCTGTTAGCAGCAGCGATGACTGTAAGTGGAATCACGATTCCGGGAGGAACCGCTTATGCAGCTTCAGACTGGGAAAACGCAGCCACATTTACTTTCTCAGATACCGGGATCGTAAGTGACGGTGCAGAGGAAGACGCATATACCGTTGAAGGTACTGCACTTACGATTGAAGAAGTAGGTACATATGTCCTGACGGGAACCTGTACAGATGGTTCTGTCGTAGTAAAAAAAGGACTGCAAGATGTGGTGCTGGTATTAGACGGATTAAATCTGACATCTGCGACAACTGCGGCGATTCAGTGTAAAAAAACGACCGCGGTAGAGATTATTGCTGCGGACGGAACGGTAAATTTCCTTGAGGATGCTGCAGCAAATGCAGAGAATGAAAAAGCCGTAATCAAATCCGGTGACGGTTCTTCTCTGACGCTTTCCGGTACGGGAACCGTAAATGTGACGGCAAACGGAAAGAACGGTATCAAAGGCGGCGAGGGAACCGGGATTCTTGTAAAGGAACAGACCTTGAATATTACGGCACTTGATAATGCCTTGGCATCAGACGGATCTGTAACAGTAGACAGCGGAACCATCACCATTACTTCTGAAGAAGGCGATGGAATCAAATCATCTTCGGATGATGGAGATACCGTTTCTGCCGGAACGATTACATTAAACGACGGAGAAGTAAACATCAAACAGGCAAGTGACGGAATCCAGGCATCAAACGCCATTACGATCAAGGATGGCAATTACCATGTTATTTCTGAGGATAATGCGATAAAATCCGATTTATCCGTTCAGATTGATGGAGGAAAACTGGATCTGAAGGCAGGCGGTGATGGTATCAAAGCCTCCAATATGACAAGCAGTGACACTACTGCAGAGGACAGTTCCACAGAAGATACCACAACTGCA
This sequence comes from uncultured Eubacterium sp., assembly GCA_964462405.1. Taxonomy (GTDB): domain Bacteria; phylum Bacillota; class Clostridia; order Lachnospirales; family Lachnospiraceae; genus Roseburia_B. The sequence continues at coordinate 3,109 of CAYWXJ010000003.1, read as the reverse complement.
ACAGGAGATATTGTGATCAATGCAGGAGATATAACCATTGAAGCTGTCGGTGACGGTATTCAGGCTGAATTAAATCTGACGATTGAAGACGGCAGCTTTGATATTAAGACAAACGGCGGTTCTGCGACAACACTTGCAGAGGATGCAAACAGTTGTAAAGCGTTAAAAGCTGGAAGTGAGCTTACTGTAAATGGCGGTGAATTTCTCATTGACAGTGCAGATGATGCGGTTCACAGCAATGAATATGTGACGATTAATGCCGGAATTTTTGATATTAGTACAGGTGATGATGGAATGCATGCAGATACATCCCTGATTATCGGTCAGGAAACCGGTGAAATCCAGCCGACGATTCATGTTGATGAGTCTTATGAAGGATTGGAAGGCGGAACCGTATATGTATATGGCGGTGACATAGATGTGGTTGCCAGTGATGATGGTATCAATGCCGCCGGAGGTTCCTCTAACGGAACAGATCCGGGAGCACCGGGCTCCGGAGGAGATGGCTTTAATCCGGGCGGCGGAAGACCGGGAGGAATCAGTAGTTTTACATCTTCAAGCGCAGAAAGTACTTCAGGAAGCAGTGAGTATGCAATTCATATCAACGGCGGAAATATAGAAGTCAATGCCGGAGGAGATGGTTTGGATTCTAACGGAAGCCTTGAATTAAACGGCGGAACCATTCTGGTGTATGGCGCTGCAGCGGGCGGAAGCGGAAGTGACAATGCGCCGCTGGATGCCGATGGAGCAATCCTGCTCAATGGTGGTAATATTTTTGCGGCAGGTTCGTCACAGATGGTAGAATATCCTTCGGCTTCTTCCACTCAAAAATATTTCCTTTCCACGAGTACAACTTATAATTCGGGTACCATTGTAAATATTATAGATAAAGACGCAAACGTTCTGTTTACGGAAACATTACTTAAAAAAGCAGACTACATTTTATACAGCAGCCCGGAAATGACATCATCCGGAAGCTATAGCGTAAAAACAGGTATTATCAGCGGCGGAACCGGAAGCGGAAATGAAAGCAGCGGCGGAACCGGAAGCGGAAATGAAAGCAGCGGCGGAACCGGAAGCGGAAATGAAGGCAGCGGCG
>CAYWXJ010000003.1:0-1910 GCA_964462405.1 uncultured Eubacterium sp. | reverse complement strand
GGAAGCGGAAATGAAAGCAGCGGCGGAACCGGAAGCGGAAATGAAGGCAGCGGCGAAAACGGAAGCCAGACCGGAGCCGGAGCAACTGCGGCTGATGGAACAAATGCAGTTCCAGAGGCAGGAACAACATTAACAGATACCAAGGGAGAAGCAGTATATATTGTAACTGATACGGCAGCATTAACGGCAGCCTATGCAGGAACAACGAATAAAACAGCTTCTAAGATTACAATACCGGCAACTGTGACCATTGATGATATTACATACAAGGTGACAGAAGTGGCAGAAAAAGCACTTTATAAGAATACAAAGATTACAAGTGTAACGGTAGGAAAAAATGTAAAGGTAATCGGTAAAAGTTCCTTTGAGGGCTGCAAAAAGCTAAAAACAATAACATTGTCTAAGAACCTTACTTCAATCGGAGAGAGAGCTTTCTGTAACTGTACTGCATTGACAAAGGTTACTATTCCATCTAAAGTGAATAAAATTGGAAAACAAGCGTTTGCAAATGCAAAGAAGTTAAAAAATATTGTAATTCAGACAACGAAGTTGGCAGCAAAGAATGTGGGAAGCAAGGCATTTAAGGGAACTCCAAAAAATGCAGTCGTAAAGGTGCCGAAGAGCAAAGTAAAAGCTTATGGAAAGCTGCTTGTTTCAAAAGGAATTAATAAGAAGGCAAAAATTAAAAAATAAAAAGAAAGAGAAAGCTGCACTGCCAGCTTTCTCTTTTTGTATGAAAAAGTATAATAATTTGATATAATGAGAACGATAAGTAGTATTTAAGGGGATGATTCTATGAGCCGTGAAGCGTTGATTGCGGCAGGAATTGACTATGATGCTGCGCTGCGGCGGCTGAAAAGGCAGTGGAGACTCTCAGAGCCGGAGATATGTCCGGGGCGGAAAATCTGATGCAAAATATTCGAAATGAATATGAATGTGTGATTCATGTAATAGAGGAGAATTTTGCCGGATGACGGTATTCCATAATGGCAGATTGTGTGATACAATGATAAAGAGCGTGTAAAATAGAGAAAGAAAAGGAAGTGGAAAGTATGACAGAAAGCGGATTATTGATATTTTTAGCGATTATTGTTCTGTTTGTGGTGATTGTTGCGGTGGTTGCAGTTGTATCGGCAGTATCCGGGGCAGTCGGAGCAATCGCACAAAAGGACGTTGAGGAAGAAGAATAGATATGAATAAGCAAACTTCCATTCAGATGGAGACAGTAAGATGAGTGGACAAGTAATTGAAGGTATCCATTCGCTGACCGGATTGTATGACAGTAAAACGTTTTTTTGAAATGGTGGATGTGCGGCTGTCGCAGATAGAGCCGGACACATATTGTCTGGTGGCAGTGGATATTGAACATTTTCGTTTATTTAATCAATTATATGGCAGAGAAGAGGGAGATTATCTGCTGGAATATGTTGCGGATTGCCTGAAAAATATTTTATATGGATGGAGTGGAATCGCAGGATATTTAGGTGGAGATAACTTTGGGATTTTGATGCCGAATCAGAAAGAATTATTAAAAAACCTCGTTATGAAGAAAAGGAAGAATGGTGTCTGACTAGCTGCTGCGTCAGTGAACGGATAAATGGAGAACCGGAAACGATTGTGATGAAGATTCGAAGTATTGAGGAATTGATGCAGGAAGAGGATTAGTGATGCGGACGGACACTTGGACACTCCCACATCTCTGGAATTGTAACAGTTCAGCCTTTCGGCTTCACTGTTACTGAATCCGTCCATTTAAAGTTGCCTACGGCAAGGGGCGGATTCACGCTCGGAAAAATCTACATATTCTTACGGGCTTTGCAGCAAGTGCAAAGTCCTACGCTGAACTGTTACCTGGAATGTAACAGTTCAGCCCGCGCCATTCGCAAAATCGTGCTATCGCACTCTCCGCT
>CAYWXJ010000002.1:62511-63440 GCA_964462405.1 uncultured Eubacterium sp. | reverse complement strand
TGCTCCTGAATCGCCTGAGCCGTACTCTCCGTACTGTCCGCAATATTACTCATGGCAAAATTACTGGTATCCACACTCTCATTCAAACGATCCAGCATCCCCATGGCCTCCTCAAACAGCTTGGAAATCTTATCTACAACCTCCGTAATTTTCATACTGTTTTCTTCCTGCTGCCTTGCGGCTGCAGTGATCGTCTGCATATTCTCAGAATGATTGCGAATCAGCAGACTCACAATTCTGATAGAAGAAAAACCTGTTAAAAGAGTGATAAACACTGCCATAAACAGAGTCTGCCGTTCCGCCGTTCCGGAACTTTGGTAGCGGAGAATAAACTTTAATAAATTTGAAACAAAAATCACCACATTACCCGCAACAATAATCTTTACATTTAAAAAGACCATTGCCGCAAATAAAACAGGAAACGCATAAGCAAAGGCTATTGTATTGCTGTTTGCAAATACGACGACCACATAAGCTACAGTTGCGCTGCCCAGCATGGCAAGGCTGCACATTTCCGTGTCCCTCTTAACAATAAAGAAGATAACTGACACCGCCAATGTCAAAATACATGCACCTATCTGCAAAAAGACTGCCAACGACATGCCAAAGTTGCTTATATAAGCAAAAAGGGTTATGGATATATATCCAAATATAATAGCAAGTATCGGAAAAACAGTTAAATTCGCTCTTTTGTATTGTTCGCTCGTCATAGCGTACCCTCCCTTGTGCCTCTTTCGTCTTTTGACGCTTCTACACAGTCCAATTATAACATCTGAGAAGTTATTTGACAATAGCTATCCTGATTTGAGTTTCCGTAAATTGTAAATTGTAATTAAAAAGTGGTTAAATCTTCTCAAAGCACCAATCTGCCAAATTTTTGAAAGATTTAGATGGCAGTTCTGTGATTAGAAACACTTTAATAAGCCCCG
>CAYWXJ010000002.1:0-62501 GCA_964462405.1 uncultured Eubacterium sp. | reverse complement strand
TATTCTTTTATCTATTCAAACAACCAGCTTAAGACAGAGTTGACGGTATGCAGGACGTTTCGTCCTGAACCAGAGCCTGACGCCCTCTTTTGCATACGACAGTATGCCTTTGCAACTTTTATGACATCTTCTTTGACTTAATTTTACATCAAAATGGAACAGGATTCCTTATATTTTGAGTATTTTTTGAAAATTGTGCATAATGAGCATTGGCATTTTGTGGTTCTGTGGATAAAACTGCGGAAACTCAAAGGTATTTTTTTATTTACGGGTAATAAAAAAAAGAGTATAATAAAAATACCTAAAAATTTCAAATTTTATGGAAAAACATATACAAAATAAACAACATGGGTCAAGGAGAAGAAAATGGGCACGATTCTGAAAGAGAATGAATTGAATCAGTTAGAAAAGGACACTACACTCTTTCGAAAAGGTGAGAAGATCAGTTTTATCGGAATGATTGTAAAAGGAAGCATCCGTATTCAAAACGGAGGAATCAAAAGGATTGCTAAAAAAGGATCGATAATCGCTGTTGCAGATGTTTTTGCAGACGAATATTTAGGAGACTATATTACAAATGAAGCTACGATCTTTTATGCTTTTCCGGCATTTGATTCCGGATCATTAGAGAGCTTTTTGATTAATAATTCCGATTATAAAGGAATCGTAGTTCACTCTATGGAAAAGGAAGTTGTAGAATACCTTGAAGAAAGAGAAGATATTCTGAATCGTGCAGGAGATATATACCATTTTTTAAAAAGGCATTATGAACTTGCATTTAGAGATGGTATGCAGGAAGAAGTACCGAAGGAATTTTTTAAAGAAGTGCCTGAGGTTACTTTTGAATTAGCATGTCGTGAATCAAAGCTTTCCTATTATCAGGAATGTGCAAAGGTATCATTGAACGTTCATAATGATTTTTATCATAACAGTGATGTGATGGCATTTTACCAGGCATCTGAAATTGCATATGTAAACCAGGAAATCATTAAATCCTGTCAGACGATCATAAAATATATCGAAGAGGTTTATTACATGTACTGGAATCCGAACGGAAACAACCTCTTTGATAAAGAAGTCCGTTTTGCAAAAGAAATGAAGAAAAACGGTAAGTTCAAGATGGAGCAGTTTATTCGTATCAATGACACGAAGGATAAGATTTACATGATAAATGAGGTAGTAGAGAATCTGACCGGGAAAAAGCTTCCTTTGGATAAGCAGTATCTGGAGGATACCTTAGCATCCGTATTAAATACGCCGATGGAGAGCAGTAAAGAAAACCAGGAGGCGGAACAGCCGGTTATAGTGAAGGAAGATCCGCTTCTGATATTGAAAAATTCACTGCAGCAGATTTTAGATTTTGCAAAAGTAGAAAAAGCGGAACAGAAGGAAATTACTTCTATTATCAATGCTTTTGTAAATGCGAAAGACAGACTGTCCACACAGGATGATGTCAGAAAAATTAAAAAGCAGATTACATTATATTATTTTAAATTATATAAGATTTGTCTGTTTCAGTGGTTTGAGGATGAAAACGTTCCTCTGGCAGTAAAGCTGTTTTTAAATTATGGATATGTGGACGAACGTCTGTTAGACAGCGAGCAAATTGTTTTCCTCTGTGAGCAGGCAGATAAGGAATATGAAAATGAAAATATTCCCTGCGAGATCTATACAATGCCGGAATGGTTAAAGGCAATCTATGAAGGAAAGAAGGAAACTTCCAGAAATTCTTTTGAACGGGACTACAGAGATGAGCTGCGGGAAGAAAGACGTACCGGTAAGATTACCAATAGAGAAGAAAGAGAATTTTTAGAGGACAATCGGAGAAAGGTTATCTTTGAAATAGACAATATGTTTACTAGCAATAACAAAATTGTGAACGGTAAGCTGTCTACTTATGTTCCGATTCTCTATAAAGATGAAATCTATGGAGATATTGAAAGACTGTATATGAGCAAACAGCAGCTCTGTGATGCTATATTAGAATTAGAAAATAAAGATTTTTCTACTTTCTACAGAGAAGTATTATATACCAACCCAAAGCTTCATATAGATAAGGAATATGTAATCAAGCATGTATATCCGGATGTTATTTTAGCACCGATCTATGGTACAGCTTCTTCTATGTGGCAGGAGATTACCGGAAAGAAACGGGATACGCCGGGAAGATTTATATTCCCAAGAATTGTAGAGAATGAAGTCTATAAATTAGTAACGAAGGCTTTCGGAAGATTCCATTGGGAGTACTGCAGATGTGAACAGGGAACGTCCTGGAATAATATTCAGTATAAATCACTGACTTCCGAATATATGGACTATATCCAGTACTACCGTAAGAATCATGAATTGTCAGAGGAAAGACGTGAAAAGATTAAGGCGCAGATTCAAAGGGCAAGAAATAACAGCAGAGAAATTTTCTTAAGTGATTATGAGCTGTGGATTTATTATGAATCAATGGCTGCAATGAAGTTGAATAAAGTATCCAGGTCAATTTTGGCAACTTACTGCCCATTCAATAAAGAAATAAGGGAGACATTAAAGTCAAATGCAGCATTTACGGAAGCTATGATGCGCCACCAGAGAAATTTTGGAGAAAAAGCAAGAGAATGGGAAATGCGCATTAAACGCAGGGAGAACAATAATCTTGATGTTCCGGAGGAATTTTATAATACATATGAGTATTATGCGAACAGATAAGATTTCAAAAAAACAGTTTGTATGGTAAAATGATATATACAACAGGAAAAACAGAGGATGGTGTTTATGAACGAGGAGAAAGATTTATTGAAAGAGAAGACATCGAAAAAGTATAAGCTGAGGATGACATTTTCTATCGTAATTCTGGCTGCATTATTCATTGTGGAATTATATTTGATGATGAATTATTCGAACGGTTATCTTGCGATAGGAATTATAGGTCTTGTTATGCTGTGCTTTGTATATCTGATTACAGACCTTAATTTTAAGATGAGAGATGAAAAAGAAGCTCTTTATCAAGAGCAATATGAGAGCATTTATAAAGCGGAAAAGGTTTCTTATGTTTTAATTAAGCAGAGTTTCATGGAGTTAGAAGAGACTTTGGAAAAAATCAAAGAAAACTCTGATTTTCCGGTAGAAGAACTGATTCGGGTACAAAAGGGAGTTGCAAAGGTGTCGATTCAGAGGAGTAAAGAAAATGCGGTTGCAATTATGAATTGTAATAACCAGCTTTTAGATTACATGCTCTCTTTTGAAGAAAATATCAAGGAAATTAATCGTGTTATTGAAGAGCGTCAGAATGATACATCCCTGCAGTTAAATCAAGAGATGATTGCAAAGCAGCAGGAAGTAATATCCTATGTAAATAGGCTGGAAGACTTCATAAAGAAAGAATTTTCTGATTTAACAATACGTATGGAATCAAAGCAGCAGGAAATTTCTGCAGCGTCTTTAGCACCGGCAGCAGAGGAAATGTCTACAGAAGAGCTTGAGAAGGTTTTAAATGAAGCAAGTGCGTTGATGGAATCAATGGATATGGAGATTCCAAGTGTTGAAATTCCGGAAGAACCTGTAATTACCGGGACTTCTCCGGCAGCAGAGAATCCTATAATACCGGAAGCGAATGTGGCAGCAGAGGAGCCAGCAGCAGCACCATCTGCAGATTCGAATCATATAATGACGCCGGAAGAAATTGCAGCTCTGATTGGAGGAGTTGATGAGACACCGATAGAGCCGGAGAAAGTTATAAAACCGGAAGAGCCAACAATACCAGAGGAAATTATAGTGCCGGAAGAGCCGGTAATATCGGAGTCAATTGTAGTGCCGGAAGAACCAGTGGTACAGGAGTCAATTTCAGTGCCGGAAGAACCAGTGATACAGGAGTCAATTTCAGTACCGGAAGAACCTGTAATAACGGCGACAGCACCATCCTCAGACCCGAATCACATTATGACACCGGATGAGATAGCAGCGTTGTTAGGAGAAACCAGTGCAGTTGCAGAAGAACCGGAGCCTGTAGTGGAAGAAAAACCAGTTATGCCGGATCTTTCAAATCCGAATCATGTCATGACACCGGAGGAAATTGCAGCTTTATTGGCAAATATGTAAAAAGAATAGCGGACAAATTCTGTAATATGGGAATTTGTCCGTTTATATATTTTACAATATTTACTATCTTTAAAATATTTAAAATAATGCTTGCATTTTATGATTTTATCGTATATAATATACTTTGTCGTCGAAAGAGATATGCGCCACTAGCTCAGCTGGCAGAGCACCTGACTCTTAATCAGGGTGTCCAGGGTTCGAACCCCTGGTGGCGCATTCAGGAACACTGATTTTGCAGACGTAAGAGCTGTGGGGTCGGTGTTTTTTCTTATGCTGAAAATTAATCTAATAAAATACAGGAGGAAATAAAATGAGCAGATTTAAGGCTGTTGTATTTGATTTAGACGGTACATTATTAAATACATTAGAGGATTTGACAGACAGCGTAAATGCAGCACTGGAAAAGTATCATTGTCAAAAAAAGAGTATAGAACAGGTTCGTACCTATGTGGGTAACGGTATTCAGAAATTAATAGAACGATGCTTAGAGGGCGGAGAAGCACATCCGGATTTTGAAAATATTTTTTGCGCTTTTAAAGAACATTATAAAAATAATTGTCAGAATAAGACAAGACCCTATGACGGAGTAATAGAGCTTCTTCGTACTCTGAAAGCAGAAGGATTTCAACTGGCGATTGTTTCAAATAAAGCTGATTTTGCAGTAAAGGAACTGAATGAATTTTATTTTAAGGAATTTAATATGGTTGCTATTGGTGAAAAGGAAGGAATTGCAAGAAAACCTGCGCCGGATACCGTATATCAGGCGTTGAAGGAGTTAGGTGTATCTGCCGAGCGGGCAGTTTACATAGGGGATTCTGATGTGGATGTAAAGACGGCAGAAAATGCGAAAATCCCCTGTATCAGCGTATTGTGGGGATTTCGTGACCAAGAGCTGCTGGAAAAGTGCGGAGGAAAGTATTTTGCAAAAAACAGTAATGAAGTTCTTCAATTCATAAAAAACATCTAGTGAAGATTCAGGATAGCACAGACTTCCTGAAAGGAATGCTTGATGCAGATAAATTTGTCAGTTAAAAAGCGGTTTTTATAAAAAAAGCGGCAGCAGCGGCGATGACGATGACAACAGCATTTTTGTTTCATAAAAGCCCTCCGGTATAAGATTCTATAATATCTTATGCAAAGAGGGCTTTTTTGTGCAGAATCATCCGAAGGGAGCTGCCAGTGGCAGGTCTGCAGATTCCATTATATTATCTGGATGCAATCAATTTATAAATCGGATTGCCCATGGAAGAAAATTTCTGTTCGTATTCTGTCATAATATTTCCGGCATTCATAGAAGCGTCATGATGCAGATCTGAAGTATAGGCATCTATTTTCCAGCCTGCATCGGGGATTTCTTCTAATGAAAAGTCAAATAGTCCTTTGTTATCAGTCTTAAATTCCAGGTGTCCGAAAGGGGCTAAGAACTGGTCATACCGTTCTAAAAAGGTTCTTGAAGTTAGGCGGCGTTTAGCGTGACGGTCTTTCGGCCATGGGTCGGAAAAATTAAGATAAATCTGTTCGACTTCTCCGGGAGCAAATACGTCGGGAAGTATCATGGCATCTTCACAGAGAAATTTCAGATTGTCTAAAGGTTCTGCTTCCATTTTCTGCAGAGCGCGTAGCAGAACGCTGGTATAACGTTCGATTCCGATGTAATTGATCTGTGGATTTTCTTTGGCAAGAGCTATAATGAATTGACCTTTTCCCATGCCGATTTCTATGTGGATTGGATTGTCATTTCCAAAGAATTGCTTCCAGCTTCCCTTTAATTTTGAAGGTGACTGAATACAGAAAGGACTGTTAGCAACTGCTTCATCTGCACCCTTTATATTTCTTAAACGCATATATATTCCTCATTTCGTGATAAAATCAATAGGAATATGATACAACAAATTAAAAAGAAAAGAAAGGGATTGTAAAATATTATTGCGATTCTGAAAGGGTAAGTCTATACTATAATTAGATAAAAAATGAAAAAAGAGAGGTATTCCGTTGAAAATATATAAAAAATTAATTGGTCTAATCGGCGCGGTGTCGTTTTTTATATGTAGTTTTTCAAATACCATACAGGCGGAAAATATAGCAGCAGATACAGCATATTGGCCTGCGGGACCGGAAATCGTATCTACTGCCGGAATTGTCATGGAGACAAGTACCGGAACAATTTTATATGAAAAGAATATCCATGATGTACATTATCCGGCGAGCATTACAAAGATTCTTACAACACTTCTGGCTATTGAAAACAGTGAAATGGATGAAATCGTTACGTTTTCCTATGATTCTGTTTATAAGACGGAAGGCTCCGGAATTGCAAGAGATGTGGATGAGCAGATGACAATGGAGCAGTGTCTTTATGCGATTATGTTAGCTTCAGCAAATGAATGTGCCTATGCGGTAGCAGAGCATGTAGCAGGAGATATTGATACCTTTATTCAAATGATGAATGACAGGGCTGCAGAGATTGGCTGTCAGAATACCCATTTTAATAACTGCAATGGTCTGCCGGATGAGCAGCATTATACCAGTGCATATGATATGGCGCTGATCGCCAGAGAAGCTTATAGGAATGAGTCTTTCCGTATTATATGCGGAACGAAGACCTATACCATACCTTTTACAAATAAGCATACAGATGAAGAAACCAATTTGCAGAATCATCATCAGATGCTCTATCCCCTTAAGACCAGAAAATATCTCTATGATTATTGCCTGGGAGGTAAGACAGGCTATACTGTAGCGGCAAATAATACATTGGTAACTTATGCAGAAAAAGACGGAATGACATTGATCTGTGTTGTAATGGATGCTCCGTCCGGATCACATTATGAAGATACCAGAGCACTTTTTGACTTCTGTTTTGATAATTTTAAAATTATGAATGTTTCGGAAAACGAAACCTCCTATACACAGCAGACGCAGACAAGTGATGGAAAGATGGGAGATTATGAACCATTTGTAGCATTAGATTCTTCCGGCAGTATTATTCTTCCTGTCACAGCAGAATTTGCAGATGCAGATTCGCAGATCATATATAATGATACGGAAGATGATATATTAGGAAGTATCCAGTATACCTATGCGGACCGGTTGGTAGGCAGTGTCGATATTACAGCTACGAATGCCAGTGTGGATGCCTTTGATTTCCACGACCAGAAAAATACAGAAACTACGGAAAGTACAAACAGTAGTGACTTAAAAGAGAAAAAAGTATTTCAGATAAATTTAAGAGTCGTGTTAGCGATCCTGCTTGGGATTGCAGCATTAGCGTTGCTCATCTTCTTAGTCTGGAAGTTCATAGATAATTTTTATGCGATTAAACGTAAGCTTCATTTGAATAAGAAGATTAAATCCCCTTATAAGACCATTCAAAAAAATAAAATATATCGAAGAAGACGTCATAGGCGGTCCTAAGGACATGTTTTTGAGTTCCAAAGTAATAAAAAGACAAAATATCATCTGATATTTTGTCTTTTTGATTTAAGATAGACATAAAGTAAATTGTGTCTGATTTATACAAAATTCTACAAATAGACTATTCTATACACAGGGATTTGCATAATTTTTCTAACTGCTTCGGCTGGTCGGTATAAAGCAGCAATCCGTTGGAGGTTTCTGCAATGGTAAGAAACTTATCCTGAAATGTGATGGAATTTAAGATAAGTTTCTTTACATAGGGGCAGAGTGATGGCTTCATAGCTAAAAACACCGGGGTGCAGTCAGATAATATCATAGGTCTTGCATCTGCTAACGCAAAAGCATTTTTTAAAGCGTCATCCTGTTCAATTTGTTCTTTGTTCTTATTTATAATGAAATATCCCCGTTCGTCCTTTGGCAGGTTCATGGCTTTTATGGCACGCTGTACCTGTTTGGTAAGACTGCCGGAAGCCGGATAAAGAGATTCAAAATAGCTCATAAAATCTGAAGCCTGTTTAAAATGATGATTTTCGCCCTCCTGTAAGACTTCTGTCATAAGAATCCGTCGGATCATAGCTTCACAGGTTTCTCTGGAGGGATTTTTCCGAAGGGAATGCGGTACATTTGACTGTGTCATAAAAGCTCCTTTCATTGAATGAAAATAAAATTCCTATCGTTAACTATAAAATAAGAAAGAGCAGAAATCAATCATGTAGTTTTATGTTGCAGTTTGACAGATAATGACGAAAGAATTATAATTAAAAAAATACCACTGATAAATATATGGAGCGGAAAATAATATGGAGAAGATGACAAGAGGAGAAAAAACAGAATATCTTCTGTCTGAGATTCAAAAGAAGATGGAGGAAAATGGGGGAATCATAAAGACGAATCAGATTACCGGTCTTGGTGTGGATTACAGAAGGATTCTCTCCTGGGTAGAGGATGGTACATTAGAGCGTGTAAAGAACGGCTATTATTCCTTTGGCTACAAGGAACGTTCTGAGGAAGATCTGATTTTGGGATTATTTCCCGACGGAGTACTTTGCTTAGACAGTGCACTGTATTGTTATCACTATATTGAACAGAAACCCTATGCATGGCATCTTGCTGTGGATAAGAACACCTCAAAGTCCAGATTTAAAATGGAATATCCTGTAATTATACCTTATTATACCGAGCCGGAGGTGCTTACATTAGGAATTACAGAAATTCCCTTTGCAAACGGCAGAATGAAGATTTATACCAAAGAACGCATGATTTGCGACTGCCTGAAATTTGAAGAAAAGCTTGAGCGCGATATATTTAAGCGCGCACTTTTATCTTATATTGCAGATGGCTCTAAGGATATTGCGGAATTGCTTCGGATTGCGAGAGAACGAAAGGTTCTGCAGAAAGTGCAGAATATGATTGGGGTGTGGCTGTAATGCAGAAGGAACAGCTTAGTTATCAGATACTTTTAGAAAAATCCAAAAAGGAGAATATTCCATTTTCAGATTTGCTTGGCGGTGCCGTATTAGAAGAAGCAGTCCGCAGAATCAGCGCATCAGAATATCGGGAAAATCTCTGGCTCAGGAACGGGACTGTTTTAGGAAAAGAGCAGTATGAAAAGAATCTTGTCTTAAGCTTAGAATATGATTATGTCATCCAGAAGCGGAAGAAAACAGATTTAGATAAGAGCGAGCAGACATTTTTAACGGAGCTGTCCGAATATTTGAAGGAGGAGATCTTTGCAGGAGACGGCTATGGCGTGCAGTTTCAAGTGAAGCCAAAGCTGCTGCGAAAACATCTTCAATTACAGATTCAGGCAGAGCTTGAGGAAATGCAGATTCCGATTACTATAAAAATTTATCTGCTTTTTGATAATAAGAAGATTCCGAGAAAAGAAAGCTTTACTTCAATCATGTTTCCAAAAATAACCGTATTCTATTACAGCTATCCCACAGAGGGATTTTTGGCGGAAAAATTTATAGAAATTATTACGAAGTTAGAACTGATTCAAAATCTTGGGGCTTATTATGACATTTACTGTTTATTAGAGCATGCGAGCGTGGACGGCAGAAAGGTAAAAGAATATATTGAGGAACAGTGTGAGAAAATACAGATTCCAAAAGAGAAAAGCCGCTTAGATATGATTGCAGAATACCGGAATTATACTTATATGAAGAAAAAATGGAAGGTATTTCTTCGTTCCATCAACAGCAAAGAGCCGGAATGGGAACAGGTCATTGAGCGTTTTTTACAGTTTTTTGAACCGATCTGGCAGGCAATTTTGGATGATTTGGTGTTTTTTGGGGATTGGATGCCGGAATTGAACCGATTCTTATAAGTTTAAGGAGTTAAATAATGTCTGAGGAGAGAAGCAGAGAATTTTTAGATACAAAATTAGAAGCCTATGCAAAAAGTGATTATTATCCCTTCCATATGCCCGGACATAAGAGAAATCCTCTAAAAATGCCGAATCCGTATACCATAGATATTACAGAAATCGATGGGTTTGACAATTTGCACGCTCCGGCGGGAATCTTAAAGGAAGCAGGGGAGCGGGCAGCCAGGCTGTATGGTGCGAAAAAGAGTTACTATTTGATCAATGGAAGCACCTGCGGAATCTTAGCTGCGGTTTCTGCTGCAGTAAAGCCCCATGGAACGCTGCTTATGGCAAGAAATGTGCATAAATCTGTATATCATGCAGCTTATTTAAGAGGTTTAACTACGGAATATTTAAATCCCTGCATGAGTGAGTTTGGGATTTTCGGTGCCATTGACCCGGAGGAAGTAAGAAAGAAGTTAGAGCAGAATCCAAATATTAATGCTGTTATCCTTACATCGCCCACCTATGAAGGAATTGTCAGTGATATTGCAAAAATTGCAGAAATCGTGCATGAATACCAGATTCCGTTGATTGTAGATGAGGCACATGGAGCGCATTTTGGATTTCATGAAGCATTTCCGCAGACTGCCGTAAGATCAGGAGTGGACGCAGTCATTCAGAGTATGCATAAGGTATTGCCCTCACTGACACAGACTGCGCTTTTGCACTTAAATTCAGAATATATTTCCTTAAAATCCATAGAGAAATATTTAGATATTTATGAAACCTCATCCCCCTCCTATGTGCTGATGGCAGGGATGGAAAAATGCATTCGTCTGCTGAATGAAGAGGGAGAGAAACTATTTGACAGATATGCTGTACGGCTGAAAGATTTTTACCAAAAGGCAGAAGAATTTTCGCATATTCATATTATGAACGAAAAAGATTTTTCCGCTGAAGAAATCTACGGCTTAGACATTTCAAAGATCGTAATTTCTGTAAAGAATACGGATATGACCGGAAGCAGGCTGTATGAGCTTCTCCTTCATAAATATCATCTTCAGATGGAAATGGTTTCCGGTTTTTATGTATTGGCAATGACCAGTATAATGGACACCGGGGAAGGATTTGAAAGGCTTTTTAACGCTTTAAAAGAAATAGACAGTATGATTTGTGCAAAGGATGCAGAAAGCAGCAGCGATACATTGGCATTTGTCCGGGAGTTCTACACGCCAAGAGAGAAGAGATTAGAGCTTTTTGAGGCTATGGAGCTTCCGGTAAAATCCGTTCCTTTTGATAAGGCGGCAGGAGAAATATCCGGCAGCTATGTTTATCTATATCCGCCGGGTATACCAGTGCTTCTGCCTGGTGAGGTCATTGATGAAGCATGTATAAAAAATATCCGTAAAAGTTTAAAACTTCGACTGAATTTGCAGGGAATTGCCGATATAATAAATGAGAGGATAAACGTTGTCAATTTTTAGATACTATATTATACTAAAAGAAGAAAAACCGGCATGAAAGGAGAGGTATCCAATGGATTTAAAAGTAAATGAAATGACACCTGCTGCATCAGTGGATACCACTGCAAAAACGCAGGCCTCCGACGGAAACTTCAAATTTGTATTGACAAGTGCCATTGGTGAAGCAGAGCTTTCTGAGCGTTTAAATACGCTGCTAAATGATATTACGACTCAGGGAGAGCGGATTGCACAGCATATGGATATTCGGGATATGAAGAAGTACAGAGGATTGGTTAAGGATTTCCTGAATGAAGTGGTGAACCGTTCCCACAAGTTTTCCAGAGAGAATTTCTTAGACCGCAGGGGCAGGCACAGAGTATATGGAATCATTCGCTTAATTGATACGAATTTAGATGAGCTGGCAAGCGAATTAGTGAAGGATGAGAAGGATCATCTTTCTATATTAGAGAAAATCGGTGAGATTTCGGGTTTATTGCTGGATATTTTTACATAGGCTTATAAAGTCTATAAAAATCAGCGGGAAGCGGAGAAACAGAGGAAAATAATGAGAGATTTTTCAAAAATAATCGGACATGAAAAGATAATAGAATATTTTCAAAATGCAATTACTATGGATAAGGTGAGCCATGCTTATATTTTAAACGGCGCGGATAAATCCGGTAAGATGATGTTAGCAGAAGCCTTCGCAGCAGCCTTACAGTGTGAGAAGGGCGGAACCTCACCATGTGGAGAATGTCACTCCTGCAAACAGGCGGAGAACAGGAATCAGCCGGATATTATCTATGTTACCCATGAGAAGCCGAATACCTTAGGCGTCGAGGATATTCGTAAGCAGTTGAATGATGATATTGTAATAAAGCCATACAGCAGCAGATACAAGGTTTATATTGTTGATGAAGCTGAGAAGATGAATGTACAGGCACAGAATGCACTGCTTAAGACTATCGAAGAGCCGCCTGCCTATGCAAGAATCCTTCTTTTGACTACGAATGCAGACAGTTTTCTTCCGACGATTCTTTCAAGATGTGTCCGTCTGGATTTAAAGGCAGTTGCAGATGATAAGATTCGCAGATTTTTGATGGAAGAAAAGCAGGTGCCGGACTACCAGGCAGATATTTGTGTAGCATTTGCTCAGGGAAATGTAGGAAAAGCGATTCAGTTAGGAGCTTCAGAAAATTTCAATGAGATGAAAAATTCCGCTTTACAGCTTATAAAGCGGCTGAAAGAGATTGATTTATATGAAATGACACAGGCAGTAAAGCAGATTACAGAATATAAATTAGAAATTAATGATTACTTTGATCTGATGATGGTCTGGTATCGGGATGTGCTTTTGTATAAGGCAACTGCAGATGCAAACAAGCTGATTTTCCAGGATCAGATTTATGATATTAAGAAAGCAGCCAGCCATAGTTCCTATGAAGGCATTGAGAAAATTTTAGAGGCTTTGGAAAAAGCAAAGACCCGCCTTCGTGCGAATGTAAATTTTGAACTTGTAATAGAACTTTTACTATTGACTATAAAGGAGAATTAAAATGACAAAGGTCGTTGGAGTCCGGTTTCGCAATGCCGGTAAGATTTATTATTTTGATCCGGCAAAACTGAAAATTCAAGCCGGAGCCCATGTAATCGTAGAAACAGCCCGGGGAGTTGAGATGGGAACTGTAGTTTTAGCTCCAAAAGAAGTAGAGGATGAAATGGTTGTCCAGCCGTTAAAATCCGTGATTCGGGTTGCAACAGAAGCAGATGAGAGGACAGCAAGGAAAAATCGGGGAAAAGAAAAAGAAGCTTTTAAAATTTGTCTGGATAAAATTGCAAAGCATAAGCTGGATATGAAGTTAGTGGAAGCAGAGTATACCTTTGATAATAATAAGCTGCTGTTTTATTTTACAGCAGACGGACGTATTGATTTTCGGGAGCTGGTGAAGGATTTAGCGGCAGTATTCCGTACCAGAATCGAGCTTCGGCAGATCGGAGTAAGAGATGAGACTAAGATTTTAGGCGGTGTAGGTATTTGCGGCAGATCTTTATGCTGTAATACCTTTTTGCCTGAATTTGCTCCGGTATCCATTAAGATGGCGAAGGAGCAGAATCTTTCTTTGAATCCGACGAAGATTTCCGGTGTTTGCGGACGTTTGATGTGCTGTCTGAAAAATGAGCAGGATACCTATGAATATTTGAACAGCCGTCTTCCAGGAATAGGGGATACTGTTACAACACCGGAGGGTCTTAAGGCAGAAGTACAGAGTGTGAATGTCCTCCGGCAGAATGTAAAAGTAATTGTAGAGGTAAATGACGAAAAAGAGGCAAGGGAATATAAGGTAAATGAATTAAAATTCCGCCCTAAGCGTCGTAAAGATGTTAAATTATCCGCAGAAGAGTTAAAAGAGCTTGCTGCTTTAGAAGACAATGGAGAAAAATCAAAAATTGACGATGGAAAATAATCTAAAACCCCAGGAGCGCTTAGATGAATTACATCGAAATGGATATTCTATCATTCAGAATCCCGAAAAGTTCTGTTTTGGCATGGACGCGGTCCTGCTTTCCGGCTTTGCAAGGGTGAAAAAGGGGGAGCATGCCTTAGACCTTGGAACCGGAACCGGAATTATTCCGATTCTATTAGAGGCGAAGACCGGGGGGGAGCATTTTACGGGACTTGAAATTCAACCGGAAAGTGCGGATATGGCAGCAAGAAGCGTAGCCATCAACCATTTAGAATCGAAGATTGATATTGTAATCGGTGATATAAAAGATGCTTCCGAACGGTTTGGGGCATCTTCTTTTGATGTAATTACCACA
The DNA here is from genome assembly GCA_964462405.1 of uncultured Eubacterium sp. Lineage (GTDB taxonomy): Bacteria > Bacillota > Clostridia > Lachnospirales > Lachnospiraceae > Roseburia_B. The sequence continues at coordinate 48,404 of CAYWXJ010000002.1, read as the reverse complement.
AATCCCCCTTATATGATAGGCGAACATGGTATTTCTTCTGATAATCAGGCAAAGGCTATTGCAAGACATGAGGTACTCTGTACGTTAGATGATGTACTTCGGGAAAGTGCAAAGCTGTTAAAGCCGAAAGGAAGATTTTATATGGTGCACAGGCCCTTCCGGTTAGCAGAGATTATGAGTAAGATGGTCGCCTGCGGGATAGAGCCAAAGCGCATGAAACTGGTATATCCTTTTGTGGATAAAGAGCCGAACATGGTATTGTTAGAAGGATTAAGAGGCGGCAATTCCAGATTAAGTGTGGAAAAGCCTTTAATCGTCTATAAAGAAAAAGGCGTCTATACGGATGAAATCTATGATATATACGGCTATTAAAGGGCAGGTATTGGGAGGAAGGAAAATTCAGACTTAGCAGAGAGGAGAGAAATGCATATGGCAGGAAAGCTGTATTTGTGTGCGACCCCCATTGGTAATTTAGAGGACATTACCATGCGGGTGCTTCGAACCTTAAAGGAAGTGGACCTGATTGCGGCAGAGGATACCAGAAATTCCGTTCGTCTGTTGAATCATTTTGAAATAAAAACACCCTTAACCAGCTATCACGAATATAATAAAATCGAAAAAGCCTATCAGCTTGTGGAAAAGATGAAGGAAGGAAAGAATATTGCTTTGATTACCGATGCCGGAACCCCCGGAATTTCCGACCCAGGCGAAGAGCTGGTGCGCATCTGTTATGAATCCGGGATAGAAGTTACATCTCTTCCGGGAGCGGCTGCCTGTATTACAGCATTGACCATGTCGGGGCAAAAGACAAGACGCTTTAGCTTTGAAGCATTTTTACCCAGAGATAAGAAAGAACGGGCAGAGGTCTTAAAGGAAATGGAGATGGATACCAGGACATTAATTGTGTATGAGGCTCCGCATCATCTTCTGAAGACCCTAAAGGAGCTGTATGAAGTACTTGGAAACCGTTCCATTACCGTCTGCAGGGAGCTGACGAAGAAATTTGAGGAAAAACGCAGGACAACGATAGCAGATGCTGTTACTTATTATGAGTCAGAAGAGCCAAGAGGTGAGTTCGTTCTGATTATTGAAGGAAAAAGCCGCGATGAAATCCGTGAAGCGGAGAAAAAAGCATGGGAGAATACCACCATAGAAGAGCATATGGCGGTATACGAATCCCAGGGCTTAGATAGGAAGACTGCCATGAAGGCTGTGGCAAAGGACCGGGGAATCAGTAAGCGTGAGGTATATCAAAGCCTGCTGAATCAGTGACCGGCAAATACGATAGATATTATTTGAGATCAGGACTCCGGGGTGTAAAAATCCCGGAGATATTTTTTTAAAATTGGAAACGGCGCAGGTCCGATCCGGATAACTGCCTGATGGAACGCACGGTCAGAATATGCTTCGCCAAATTCTTCTTTGGCGTATTCTTTTAATTCTAAAAATTCCAGATAGCCGATGTAATACTTTAAGTAATGGGAAGGTTCTTCTACGATCAGCTCGTAGATATTTTTTATGATATTTGCATCATTGATACCATACCCATTTAAAAATACAGTTGTATCTGCAAGCTCCCAGTTGTCATAGTGAATGCCCATATCAATGGTGGCATAAAGGCTTAAGAGAGCAGATTGGTTATACATCAGCATAGCCGCAAAGTCATCATCCAATCCGGCATACTGATAGGAAAGCATTTCTACATAGGTTGCCCAGCCCTCCACATAGCCGGGATAGTTTAGCATGGCACGCACCGGGGAGAGTCCTGCCTGGTAGGAACCGGTTGTCTGATAGAGGTGCCCCGGATAACCCTCATGGGCAAGGGTCGTGAAAAGCTGGATGCCGGAATACTGGCTGCTTTTATTTAAGTAGATTACATTGTGGCTAATATCATCAATGGGGGCCGTCAGGTAAAAAGCCGGTGCTAAGGTATTCTCTAAGGATGCATGAACATAATTGATTTCATAGGTGCTGTTTGCAGCAGGATAAAAATCTGTCTGCATGGCTTCCAGTAAGTGATTTAAAATTGCTTCAGGTTCCGTAAAAGCAATATCCGGTTCACCCGACTGCAGCAGCTTTGGATTTTTTACAATCAGCTCATGAAGGGAAAGCATATCAGAAGTGCGCTGGTTTTCCGTCATAGCTTGCAGCTCTTCCACTGTTTTATCGGAGCCTGTGTTGCAGCAGACTAAATATTCATAATAATCTTTTCCTTTGGAATACTGGCACAGACCTGCATCATTAGAGCCGGTATTCTTTAACTTTGTAAGGGTATCCGCGAGCATTTCATAAGCCGGAATCACGGTATTTTTTACGAGATATATATTTAATTTTTTATAGGTTTCATTTTTTTCATCCGATAATTCATTCATAGCATCTATCCGTGTGTTAAAGGTATCGATCAGATAATTTTCATCCGGATTTTCTGTAAAGGTCTCGCAGGCTTCTATGACCGTATCAGAGGCAAAATCAGACATAAACAGACCTGCATTTGATTTTTCCTGTTCGAATTTGGAAATTTCTAAAAAGCAGTCATCTATGCAGGCGAGCAGAGAAAGATAATCCGTCACATCCGAAGGCTCATAAAAGGCATATTCTGCCAACAAAATCGGAAGCTCCGACTGGGTTCCGGTGGTAGGACGCAGCGGTTCGTCATAATAGTAAAAGGAAAAAGCGGAAAGCTCTCTATTGCAATAGTCCTTTAAAACATCATAGGTAAGCTGCTGCTTTGTAGACAATGCTTCATAGTCAAAATCTGAAAGCGCGGCGGAGATATTTTCCAACTGGGTAATAGATGCGGCTGCAGACTCTTTGGAAAGACTTCCAAGGGATATTTTATGGTTTTCAATGCCGAAGTCATCAGGATTTGCAAGGGTATAGTGAAGATTTATGGTATTATTCTTCATTTCCTGTATAAAAAGCTCCTTTGTGTAGTTGTCAAAGGAACGCTGTTCTTTGGAAAGTGCCGCAGAGGACGACAGTTTAGACGGCACATTGCAGGCAGTCAGGGAAATGAAAATAAAAATCAGGCTAAGAAAGCCGGAAACAATTCTTTTTTTCGGAAAATGCTTCAAGCGGGACCTCTTTTAAATTTGTTCGATTATTAAAAGAATATGAAAAAGGAAAAAAATTATGAGGGAGAATTTAGTTTTCCATATATTTCATAAGAGAGTTTTAAAAGGCATAAAATAGGAAAAAAATGAAAGTTCTGCTATGAATTATTTATGGGGTTTTATGATACTAATAGGTGTAGTCTATGCTGCCTTTCACGGAACACTGCCGGAGGTAACAGAAGCTGCAGTAACTTCTGCAAAGGAAGCGGTTACCCTCTGCATTACGATGATGGGAATCATGTCTTTTTGGGTAGGTATGATGCGGATTGCAGAAAATGCGGGAATTATTGAAGGGGCTACCAAAAAACTCATGCCTTTTCTGCATTTTCTGTTTCCTGATATACCCAAAGAGCATCCGGCAAACCGGCATATTGCAACCAATATGATAGCCAATGTATTCGGCCTTGGCTGGGCAGCGACTCCCGCAGGACTTAAGGCAATGGAAGCACTTGCAGATTTAGAAAAAGAACGGAAAAATCCGGAGTATTCGCAGGAGAATAAAAAAATAAAGAACCGAAGCGCCAGTAAAGAAATGTGCGTGTTCCTGATTATTAACATTTCTTCCCTTCAGTTAATTCCGGTCAGCATGATTGCTTACAGGCAGCAATATGGAAGTGTGGATGCAGCAGGAATTATCGCGCCTGCCATTATCGCCACTTGCATCAGCACGGTTGCGGCGGTTATATTCTGTAAAATTATTTGTCATACCGAATAAGCTGCATATCCTGACATTCCTTCGGTGAGATACCATATTCTTTTTTAAATGCCCGAAAGAAGCTGGAATAATCTCCAAAACCAAAGGTCTGGTACGCCTCGGTAATACTCATATTTCCGATAATCGCTTCCCGGCACAGGGCAAGCCGTTTTTTGGTAATATACTGGTGAATGGAAATACTAAGATTTTCCTTAAATACATGGGCAATATGATATTTACTGACATAAAATTCCGCGGAAAGCCGTTCTAAAGAAAGGTCTTCATCTAAATGCTCTTCAATAAAAGCACAGAGGTTCTGATAAAGAGAAAGCTCCTCCGGTGCTTTTTTTGTATGCTTTTGTTCATAGACTAAGCGGTTTAAGTTCAAAAGAAGGTCATTGACACAAATCGTCACTTGTTCATGCTTGCCAAAGTGATTTGACTGCAATTCCTCAATCAGCCGGAGTGCCTTTGACTGAATAGAATAGAAAGCCATTCTGCCATTATGAAACAGATATTCCTTATTCGTGGAAACATACTGCATCAAATATCCGTATTCAGGAGCAAGCTTCATCAGATGATTACAGTATTCCTGGCTGATCCAGAAAACAAACCGCCGGTAAGGTGCCTTTAAGCTGTGAATGACCGGCTTGTGGGAAATATGGGGCGGAATCAGCATAATATCTCCAAAGGTGACCGGATACAGGGTATCTCCCACCTGAATACTGACGTCTCCTTCCATAAAAAAGTAAAATTCATAATAGTCATGGGTATGGCTATCGACCTTTGTCAGAGAAGTATCATTATAATAATAGATTTCAAAATCCTGTGACAGCATGTACTGTCTTGTGGAAAACTGTGTCTGCAGTCTTTTTTTCATAGGAAATTCCTGCTTTCTATTTATTTAAAATACCGTGAGCTTAGCTTTGCTCTGCCGATTTTTCTGTAACAATTATTTCATGAAAGCGCAACTTTTGCAATGTAAAAATGAATAAAAATTACTGTAAAATGCCTTTTTTATGGAAATTTTTTGTTTTACACTTGTATTTATGCATAATGACGTTACAATAAATAATATTTGTTTTTTATGAAAGGAGATTCTATTATGAAAAAATTATTGGCAGTACTTGTTCTTGCAATGACAGTGGCATTTGCAGGATGTAGCTCAGAAAAGGCAGCAGACGATACAGCAAAAGCAGATGCAGCAGCTTCAGAAGAAAGCGAAGCAATTTCAGACGGTGTTCTTACCGTGGGAACCAATGCGGAATTTCCGCCGTTTGAATATGTAGGTGATGACGGAGAACCGGATGGTTTTGATATTGCATTGATTAAAGCAATCGGTGAGAAGCTTGGTGTAGAGGTTGAAGTGGAAGATATGGAGTTTAACTCTTTAGAAGCTTCTATCGGAAGTAAGATTGACGTAGCAATCGCAGGTATGACAGTAATGGGAGAACGTGAGAATATGGTAGATTTCTCCGATTCTTACTATGAAGCAGTACAGTATGTAATTGTTTCGGCAGATTCCGAAATTGCAGGAGCAGGAGATTTAGAAGGAAAGTCAATCGGTGTTCAGCTTGGAACAACCGGAGATTTCATTGCAGAAGAAATCGAAGATGCATCTGTATCCAAGTATAACAAAGCAGTAGATGCGGTAAACGATTTGATTAATGAGAGAGTAGATGCAGTTATCGTTGACAAGAATCCGGCAATGGTATTTGCTGATAAATTTGGCGATGACGTTAAGATCATTGACGGCGCAGAGTTTGAGTTTGAGACGGAAAATTATGCGATTGCAATGCCGAAGGGTGATGAAGCATTAGTAAATGCAATCAATAAAGCACTTGCAGAGATTAAGGGAGACGGAACCTTTGATGAATTAGTTTCTCAGTATATCGAAGAAAATTAATAACGGCAAAGATGCTGAAAATTACGATAACGAATAAAAACAGAATTGGAGAGAATCTATGAGTGAATGGTTTGCAGATAAAGCTTACAAATTCCAGATAGCCTTTATCGAAAGTGACCGCTGGAAGCTTTATCTGAATGGATTGGGAGTTACTTTAGAAATTTCGCTTTTTGCTGCAATCTTAGGTGTAGTAATCGGTACAGTGGTTGCATTAATGAAAATGTCTGCAAGGAAGAATGGAGTTTTTGTAGCGGTTCTGACCTTTGGTATCAACAGCGGTGCTTATGTATCTGAAATTATGAGAGCCGGAATCCAAGCAGTAGACCACGGACAGATGGAAGCAGGCCGTTCCTTAGGCTTATCGAAAGCACAGACCATCCGGTTCGGGTAAAAGTACCTTTCTGCGCTGTATGAATCTCTTAGAAAAAGCAGATGCTTATCCGTCACAGCTTTCCGGCGGACAAAGACAGCGAATTGCGATTGTGCGTTCCCTTGCCATGAATCCAAAGGTTATGCTCTTTGATGAACCCACCTCCGTTTTTTGCCTTATGGGAAAATTTCTTTCATAGTTTCTTAACACATAAGAGAGGCAAGTACAATGCTTGCCGCAATACCCGTTATGGTGGCAAAAAGTGCGCCCGGAAGCGTAAAACGGGTCTTTTTTACATGAATATGCATAAAATATATGCTCATCGTGTAGAAAATCGTTTCCGTACAGCTCATCATAATAGAAGCAGAAAGCCCTATAAAAGAGTCCGTACCATGGGTTTTAAATATATCTAAAAGAAGCCCTGTTGCCGCAGAAGAAGAAAACATTTTTACGATTGAAACGGGAATCAGCTCCGTAGGAAAATGCAGAGGTCCCATCAGTTTCTTTAAGATTTCGGAAAAAAAATCAAGGAAGCCGGAGGCCCGCAGAATACCCACGGCTGTCATTAGTCCTACTAAGGTAGGAAGTATGTCAATGACAGTAAAAAATCCGTCTTTCGCACCCTTTAGAAAGTCCTGATAAACATTCTGACGGTTCAAAAGACCATAGGATATAATCAAAAATACGGTAATAGGAATGATGGATTCCGATATAAATTGTAAAAACTGCATACAGATACTCCGGGGGAAACCTTATTTTAAATATATGATACAAATAAAATTCCCATGAAAAAACTTGCAAATAAAAGAGAATCATGATATATAACAATATACATACAGACTGTAAGAAAATGGGGGAATCGGATGGATTGGTTAATGGCTTTAGATGGAAATATTCTTTTATGGATACAGGAGCATATAAGGCGGGAGTATTTAGATCCGGCGGTGATATTTATTACAAATCTGGGAAATTCCGGCTGGTTCTGGCTGGTGCTCTCAATTCTTTTGCTCTTTTTTGCAAAATACAGAAAAACTGGTATTACAAGCCTGATTGCAATATTGATTGGTTTTATCATTACAAATTTATGGCTTAAGAATATGGTGGACCGGATTCGTCCCTATGAAGTGGTGGAGGGACTTAAGTTCATCGGCAGGATGCCGTCAGATGCGTCTTTTCCGTCCGGGCATTCTACCTGTTCCATGGCAGCGTCAGTAGTATTATTCTTAAAGCTTCCAAAGAAGCTTGGCGTTCCGGCATTGGTGCTTGGGATTCTGATTTGCCTGTCAAGGCTTTATGTGGGCGTGCATTATCCTACAGATGTGCTGGTGGGAGCCGCAGTCGGAGTGCTGGCAGCATTCGCCGCAGTTTTGCTGATGGGAAAATATGATAAAAAGAAACAACTTAATAGGTTTTAAAGCGGAAAAAATAAGCATATTCCAGATCTGATACTGAAATATGCTTATTTTTAAGATGATTAATCTAATTTTATGTTCGCCAATAAAGAACCGAGGCTGGTAGAAGCGGATTCGTTCGAGATATACTCTTCTACATCTTCGATTTCATCTGCCTTGGTATCTACCATTTCTTCTTCGATTGCACGAATACTCAGACTAATCTTATTATCATTGGTATTTAAGATTTTTGCCTTTATGGTCTGTCCGACTTCTAAGACCTCTCCCGCTTTTTGGATCCGGCGGGTGCAAATCTGTGAAATATGTACCAGACCGCTTAAACCGTCGCCAAGATTTATGAATGCACCGTACGGCATAAGGGTTTCTACGGTTCCTTCTACAACACTTCCCGGAACTAACATGGAAATCTTATGGCTGCGTTCTTCCTCTGCTCTTTCACGTTCTACTACTTTAGCAGAAAGGACTAATTTCTTCCGGCTCTCATCTACTGTAATAACTCTTACGTCAACATCTTTTCCAAGCCATGGATTGCAATCCTCCACATAATCCAGACATAAGTGAGAAGCCGGGATAAATCCACGGATGCCTTCTACATAAGCAATAACGCCGCTTGGTACGATACCCTTGATACGCACATTTAAAATAGTCTCTTCTTCCAGGTATTGATTTAATTTCTCCCATGCAAGTATGTCATTTGCTTCTTTTCTGGAAAGCAGCAGATTGCCTTCGCCGTCGTCCATACGGATAATCGTAGCTTCTAAGGTATCGCCGACATGGATCGACTCGGTAAGGTTAAAGTCAGGATCGACACTGATCTCCTCTGCCTTAATAATTCCAGGCGCATAATACTTTAAGTCAAGTGTAACATCTTCATCAGTTACTGCAATGACGGTACCTGAAATAATGTCGCCTACGGACAACTTACGGAAAGAGGATTCTAATTCTGTTTTATAATCATCCATAGATTCTGTTACTTCTGTAATTGTTTCATCTGCCATATATACATACACTCCTTTTTATTTTATCGTTTGCTGATTGCGCTACATACGCCCATTATAGCATACATGAAGAGTTTGGCAAACAGAAAAATCTATTGAATCCGCGCTTTTTCCTGCCATTTGCCGGAATAATAGCGGACAGCTCCCACCAATGCTGCAAAACACCAGGTCAGTGGAGATACCCACCATAAGCCATAATATCCCATCCACGCGCTGAACAGGAAGGAAAAGCCGATTCTGGTGATTACTTCACTGACTCCCATAAGAACCGTTACCTTCACATCCCCGGCAGCACGGAGAATGTTGTGATAGACCACTAAAAAGCCGCCCACAAAGAAAAAGCCGCTGAAAATTCTCATATATTCTATTCCGTAGCGGATAGAATCCGGACTTTGTGTAAATGCTCTCATAATCGGCTCTGCAAAGAACCAGATGGCAGGACAGAAAATACCGTAGCATACCAGGTTCATCAGGTAAGCGCAGAGGACACCCTTTTTTACCCGGTCAAATCTTCCGGCTCCTACATTCTGTCCGGCAAAGGTTCCAAGAGAAGTACCGATGGCTTCTGCCATCTGCCATCCAAGTCCCTCTACCTTAATACAGACACCGTAGGCAACGACTAATGCAGTTCCGTAGGTGTTGACCATTGCCTGCAGGGTCATATCGGAAACCGATATAATGCTCATCTGCAGTCCGGTAGGTACGCCGTAGATTAAAATCAGCTTCGCGATTTCCCGGTTCGTTTTCATGTTTTCCCGTGTCAGGCGGAGAAACGGGAGTATCTTCCAGGCATAGAGAAGACACAATATGCCGGAAATTACCTGGGCAAGTACCGTAGCAATCGCCGCACCTGTTACGCCCATTGGAAAAAAGACAACAAGAACAATGTCTAAAATAATATTTAATACGCTCGAGAAAATCAGGAAAAACAGTGGTACTATGGAATTTCCAAGGGAACGAAGGACAGCGGAGATCCAGTTATACAGCATGGTTCCACAGGAGCCTGCAAAGATAATTACAAGATATACCCATGCCTCCTGCATCAATTCCTCCGATGTCTGCAAAGCATATAACAGGGGCTTTGCACCCAGGATTCCCACTAAGGTAATAAGAAATGCACAGCCGGCAGCAACATAAATGGAAGTGATAAAGGTCTCTGTGACCTTATCCTTTTCTCCGGCACCATAATATTGGGAAATTACCACGCTGACCCCGGTGGTAAGCCCCATCATAATGGAAACCAAAAGGTACATTCCGGAGCCTGCAATACTTACCGCAGCTAAAGACTGGTCACCTAAAAATTTCCCTACAATATATACATCTGCAAAATTATAAATTCTCTGGCACAGCATACCTAAAAGTACGGGCAATGCAAAACGAATCATTTTAGGCAGGATAGACCCCTGTGTCATATCTACAATTTTTTCTTTCATAACCATATGCCTCCATAACATCTGATATTGTTCTTAATTATATAATGAATAGAAAAACTTTCCAAGAGCAATATCACTGGTATAAATTTAATTACGCTGCATATACTATACAAAATAGCTACAAAATAGCTACAAAATAGCCTACAAAATAGCTTTAAAATGAATGTAAAAGTCAGATTTGACATTTTCAGAAGAAAGGATTATAATAACTTCTGCACTCAGGTAATTTAATAATAACGCGGGGTGGAGCAGTCTGGAAGCTCGTCGGGCTCATAACCCGAAGGTCACAGGTTCAAATCCTGTTCCCGCAACTATAGACGGCAGCAATCAAAGAAATGGTTGCTGCCGTTTTTTCAATCCCTTCATAGTTATCATCCGCAAACGGCCGTCTTTACCAGCACAGATGCATTTTGAAGAGTGTTTGAATAAAAATGTTCAAACCTGCTTATTTAAGTTGGATTCTGAAAACAAGTATGTTAAAATCAGGATAAATGGAGGTGTGCACAATGACAAATGAAATAGAACAATTTGTACAATGGGTAAAGGAATCAAACAATATCGTATTTTTTGGCGGTGCCGGAGTATCTACCGAGAGCGGAATACCGGATTTTCGGAGTGTGGACGGGCTTTACAACCAGGAATATGATTATCCCCCGGAAACGATCTTAAGTCATTCCTTTTATATGAACAATACGCCGGAATTTTACCGGTTCTATAAAAAAAAGATGCTGTGTCTTACTGCAAAGCCGAATGCCGCTCATAAGAAGCTGGCGGAATTAGAAGCAGCAGGAAAGCTTAAGGCTGTTATTACCCAGAATATTGACGGTCTGCATCAGGCAGCGGGAAGTAAGAACGTTTTGGAGCTGCATGGAAGCGTCCATAGAAATTACTGCTGCAAATGCGGAAAATTCTTCGATGCAGAATACATTTTAAATAGTAAAGGAACTCCGCAGTGTGACGTGTGCAGCGGAGGAATTAAACCGGATGTAGTGCTGTATGAAGAAGGCTTAGATGATGAAATTATGCGGCAGTCCATTTATTATATCTCACAGGCAGACATGTTGATTATCGGCGGAACTTCTCTTGCAGTCTATCCGGCAGCAGGGCTGATTAATTATTACTGCGGGAATAAGCTGGTATTAATTAATAAATCTACGACGCCGTTAGACCGGAAAGCAAATCTCAGGATCGAAGGCAAGATCGGAGAAGTTTTTTCAAAAATTGAATGACAGCGGCAGAAATTATAGAAATAGGAAAAGAGAGAAATCATGAGTAAAAAAAAGAAGAAAAACCAGGGAAACCAAAAGAAGCAAATGTTATGGATCATTGTGATCGTATTGGCAGTATTTGCAGGGATTGTGGGAATTGCAGTTGCCGTTACAAGGTCAGAGGGCAATTCCGTATCTGATACCGATAAGAAAAGCAGTACAGACAATGGGGAAGCAGACGAAGGCAGCACTGTGGCAGGGGGGACCTGTTATGCAGACATTACAGTCGCCGATTATGGAACCATTACGGTTGAACTGGACGGCAGCAGTGCACCGGAAACTGTTGAGAATTTTGTTTCATTGGCGGAAAGCGGATTTTATGACGGACTGACCTTCCATCGTATTATGGAAGGGTTTATGATACAGGGCGGTGACCCGAACGGTGACGGAACCGGCGGTTCCGATCAGACAATTACAGGAGAATTTACCAGCAACGGTGTGGATAACCAGCTCTCCCATACCAGAGGTGCGATTTCTATGGCAAGGTCAAACGACTATAACAGTGCAAGCTCGCAGTTTTTCATTGTACATGAAGACAGTCAGTTTTTAGATGGAGAATATGCGGTGTTCGGATATGTAACAGAAGGTATGGAGGTTGTCGATCAGATTTGCGAAGATGCCAACCCTATTGACAACAATGGAACGATTCCAGCCAACGAGCAGCCGGTAATTACATCCGTCAGCATCCGCAAGTAACCGGACAGCTAAAATAATAAGGAAAGAGTGAAATCATGCAGTTTGAAATCGGAGATATTGTCAGGCTTAAGAAAAAGCATCCCTGCGGCAGCTTTGAATGGGAAGTGCTGCGGGTAGGTGCAGATTTTCGGCTGAAGTGCTTAGGCTGCGGTCATCAGATTATGATTGCCCGCAAATTAGTTGAAAAAAATGTAAAAGAAATTCGAAAACCGCTTGATTCGGAGTAGAATTTGTGTTATTATCTACACTTGTGAAAAACTAATAATTCCTTGCTCTCTCCGGGAGAGAGGGCCAGAGACCAAAAGGAGGTACAATTGCATGAACAAATATGAATTAGCACTTGTTGTTAATGCAAAAATCGAAGATGATGCCAGAACTGCTACAGTTGAGAAAGCGAAAGAGTATATTACACGTTTCGGCGGAACTGTAACAGAAGTTGAGGACTGGGGCAAGAAGAGATTAGCTTATGAAGTCCAGAAAATGAGAGAAGGCTTCTATTATTTTATCCAGTTCGATGCAGACGCAGCTGTTCCGGCACAGGTTGAGCAGAACGTTCGTATTATGGATAATGTTCTTCGTTTCTTATGCGTTAGAAAAGACGAGGCGTAATCAGAAAAGAGGAAAATATATGAATAAGGTAATTCTTATGGGACGGTTGACAAGAGACCCGGAGATTCGTTACTCCCAGGGTGAGCAGGCAACCGCAGTAGCAAGGTATACACTCGCAGTAGACAGAAGATTCCGTCGTGACGGAGACCAGCAGACCGCTGACTTTATCGGATGCGTTGCATTCGGACGCCAGGGAGAATTTGCTGAGAAGTATCTGCGAAAAGGAACGAAAATTGCAATCACCGGCAGAATCCAGACCGGAAGCTATACCAACAGGGATGGACAGAAGGTCTATACCACAGATGTTGTAGTCGAGGAACAGGAATTTGCAGAGAGCAAGGCTGCCAGTGAAGGAAATGGCGGATTTAATCCGGCAGACAGACCATCTCCAAGCGTAGCAGCAGGCGATGGCTTCATGAATATTCCAGATGGAATAGATGAAGAGTTACCGTTCAATTAACAGGATATTCCAATTTAACAGGAGGTAATGACAATGGCTTTTAATAAAGAAGGCAAAGAAGGCGGATCTTTCAAGAGAAGACCGATGCATAGAAGAAAAAAAGTTTGCGTATTCTGCGGAAAAGATAACGTAATCGATTACAAAGATACCAACAAATTAAAGAGATACATCTCTGAGAGAGGAAAAATCCTTCCCAGAAGAATCACAGGAAACTGTGCAAAGCATCAGAGAGCTCTTACTGTTGCAATCAAGAGAGCACGTCATATAGCTTTAATGCCATATGTAACTGACTAAGAAATATGATTTCATTTAAAAATCCCGGTCATTTTGATGACCGGGATTTTTGTGAATCTGAATATTATTCTAATGTGAACTGTTTTACAATATCCTGTAAATGCTCTGTGTAATCATGGCACTTTGACACCATTTCATGGGTATTGCCTGTCTTTTCTACCATATCACTGGTCTTTTCAGCAATGTCAGTAACACCTAAGGAGGATTCTCCTACGGTATCGTTGATACCATTCAATGCATTGGCAATCGTATCGATTGCTGCAGAAAGTGTGGATATGGAGTTTTCCACCGTATTCATGCTGGTTTTAAAGACATTTGCATCTTCATGGTACTGTTCGCTGATCTGTTCAAACTCTTTGTATTCTGTAAGAACCGTATTCTCAAGGAAGGATGTTGTATCTTCTAAACATTCTGACATATGACCTACAGCCATATTTACTTCATTAACAATATTTCCGATGTCAGAGATGGCTTTGGAAGTCTGTTCCGCTAAGCTTCCGATTTCGGTTGCGACAACTGCGAATCCCCGTCCGGCTTCTCCTGCGCGGGCTGCTTCAATAGAAGCGTTTAAGGCTAAAAGCCCTGTCTGGGAAGAGATTTCCATAATAGTTCCGGAAAGCTCATTGATTTTCTCAACTGCTTTTGAGCCTGCAATGGCATCGTCTGCTTTTTGTTTTACATTCTGGTACATGTTCATGGTCGTACGGCTCGCAGCGATTGTCTTTTCACGGAGCTTTTCAGCACGTCCCATGATCTCATCGGAGGTTTTAGCACCGTTTGCTGCCATGTCTGTAATTTCAACAGCGTTTAACTTAATGTCGTTGATGTTTTCATTAATTGTGGCAGTCGTTGCTGCGGTTTCTTCCATTCCGGCTGCTAATTCCTGACTGGTAGCAGAGTTGTCGGAACACATATTATCTACAGTATTTGTAATCTGCTGCAGACTGTTCATATTGCCGGTAATCTGCAGGCTTGCTTCGTTGATGTCGTGTATCATACCGCGAAGATTCTTACGCATTTTGCGGACAGCCCGTGCCATCTCACCGGTCTCATCCTTGCGGCTGCAGAGCTTTGAGCTATATGGGTTGTGCTTGAAATTCAGATTTGCGGTATCATTAATAATAGAAGTAAGCCGTGTGATAGGATTACAGATAAACCGGCTTACGATATAAGCGATAATGATACTGAAGATGATGGTCATTACCGTACTGATTGCCATACGCCGTATCATGGAGTTGACAGGGGACATAATTTCATCCTGATCAGCAGATACTACAATAATCTCCTTCTGGTCGGTAATGGCATAAGCTGCATACTTCTTAATACCGTTAAAATCATAAAGAACGACGTCATCCTCCGGAATGGTTCCCGATTGAAGCTGTGATACGATTCCCGAAATTACAGCGTTTTCCACCGGCTGTCCGATTTTCTCCGCAGTAGGATGATAGAGCATGGTACCGTCTGAGGATACGAGGTATGCATAGGAGGATTCGACACCTTCCATGCGAATATCAGCAAGAAGATCTGTATAGTCAGTAGTTTCTGAATTTCCGTCGGTCGCTTCAATCATCTTGGCGGAGGCTTCTGCAATACTGAAAATATAATTTTCATTGGCCTCTGAAAGCGCTGATTTTGAAGCAGTTTCTGCATTGATAAGACCAACTGCCTGTGCTAAAAGAACAACAGCAACGGTGAAAAGTGTAATCTTAGCAGAAATTGAGTGAATAAATTTGATTGATGATTGCTTTCCCATAGTACATTTCTCCTATTCGTATAAAAAACCTATATTTTATTTTGTATTATCTTTACTTTAACACAGAAAATAAGATATGAAAAGACTGTATCTTTGTTAAAGATTAATTTATTCCAGTTGCCATTTTTATATAATAAGTGATACAATAACTAAAAATTGCATTTTTATGGGAGGCAGTAAATTGAAGATTATAAAACGGTGCGGGGAAGAAGTAGATTTTGATATTACAAAAATTATTTCTGCCGTTCATAAGGCGAACAAAGAGGTAGAACCTGCGGAACGGCTGAAAACAGAACAGATACAGATGATTGCGCGGAATGTAGAAGAAATCTGCAGACAGTCTATCCGTTCCATGAATGTAGAGGAGATACAGGATGCTGTAGAAGATCAGATTATGGAAGCGGGTGCTTTTCATGTGGCAAGAGTATATATAACCTATCGGTATAAACGTCAGATCATCCGTCAGTCCAATACAACAGACGGACAGATTATGACTATTATAGAGAGCCAGAATGAGGAAGCAAAGCAGGAAAATTCCAATAAGAATCCGCTTTTAGCATCCACACAGAGAGATTATATGGCAGGAGAGGTCAGTAAGGATATTACGAAGCGTTTCCTGCTTCCCCCGGATGTATGGGAGGCACATGAAAAGGGGTTAATCCATTTCCATGATGCAGATTATTTTGCACAGCATATTCACAACTGCTGTCTGGTGAATTTAGATGATATGCTGCAGAATGGAACAGTCATCAGTGAGACGAAGATTGATAAGCCAAATTCTTTTTCCGTTGCCTGTATTGTAGCATCCCAGATAATTGCACAGGTGGCGTCAAGCCAATATGGCGGTCAATCCATCAGTGCATATCATCTTTCTAAATTTGTCGGAGCATCCAGAAAGAAATTCAGAAAAGAGGTACGGAAAGAGTTTTTGGAGGCAGGAATTGAAGCAACCGAAGAACAAATTTGCCAGGTGGCAGAGGAACGGGTAGAAAAGGATATTGATAAGGGTGTACAGACGATCCAGTATCAGGTAGTAACACTTATGACTACCAATGGACAGGCTCCTTTCATTACTTTATTTATGTATTTAGATGAAGCTCCAAAGGGTCAGGAAAGAGAAGATCTTGCCATGGTCATCCGTGCAGTATTAAACCAGAGAATCCTTGGAGTAAAGAATGAAAAAGGCATCTATGTTACACCGGCATTTCCAAAGCTTATTTATGTACTGGATGAAGATAATATTACAGAAGACAGCCCCTACTGGGATGTGACCTGTCTGGCAGCAGAGTGTACTGCAAAGCGTATGGTGCCGGATTATATTTCTGCAAAGGTTATGCGGGAATTAAAGCAGGGCAATGTATATACCTGCATGGGATGCCGTTCTTTCCTTACCGTATATAAGGATGAAACAGATCAGTTTAAATTTTACGGAAGATTCAATCAGGGTGTTTGTACTGTGAATCTGGTAGATGCTGCCTGTTCTTCCCAGGGGGATTTTGATGAGTTCTGGAAGATATTAGATGAACGGTTAGAGCTGTGCTATCGGGCATTGATGGCAAGACATGACCGTCTTATGGGTACAAAATCCGATATTGCACCGATTATATGGCAGAATGGGGCTTTGGCACGATTAAAAAAAGGCGAGACCATTGACAAGCTTTTAATGAACGGATATTCTACTATTTCGTTGGGCTACGCAGGGCTTTGTGAATGTGTGCATTATATGACAGGCAGGAACCATACGGACCCGGCGGCAACGCCTTTTGCATTGGAGGTTATGCAGCATCTGAATGATGCCTGTACAAGATGGAAAGAAAAGGAGCATATTGATTTTTCCGTATACGGAACACCGTTAGAGTCCACTACATATAAATTTGCGAAGAACCTGCAGAAGAGGTTCGGCATTATACCGGGCGTTACGGATAAGAATTATATTACGAATTCGTATCATGTTCATGTCACCGAAGAAATCGATGCATTTGAGAAGCTGAGATTTGAAGCTCAGTTCCAGAAGCTTTCGCCGGGAGGGGCAATCAGTTATGTAGAGGTTCCGGATATGAAGGATAATATTCCGGCAGTGCTTGCGGTCATGCAGCATATCTACGAAAATATCATGTATGCGGAGCTGAATACGAAAAGCGATTACTGTAGCCGATGCGGATATGACGGGGAAATCCAGGTTATCACGGATGAACATGGAAAACTCGTCTGGGAATGTCCGGGCTGCGGCAACAGGGATCAGAATACGATGAGCGTTGCAAGACGTACCTGCGGTTATATTGGAACACAGTACTGGAATCAGGGCAGGACCCAGGAAATCAAAGAGCGTGTGCTTCACCTGTAAAAGCTCTTTATCTCTGCAATAGAAAATGCTATAATAAAAATGGCATATATATTGCAGGCGGATTGCATAAGTGGAGGAGACATGGAACAGAATTTGAAATTAAAAGGCAGGCTGCGGAATTATCTTTACTTGCCATTGTATTTGACCATACTTCTGGTACTTTTAAATATCCCTGTCTATTTAACAGACCGTAGGGCAGGAGCAATGGTAACTTTTTTTTCAGCTATATACTTTGTGTGCGTGTTTACTGTTTTTCTTCATAATAAACCGATACTGACCAGAGAAATGATTAATTTTGCCACACAGTATGCAACAGTCCAGAAACGGCTTTTAGATGATTTTGAAGTGCCTTATGCTCTTTTAGATACCAATGGAAGAATCCTCTGGGTGAATAAGCGCTTTGCGGAAGTGACCGGAAAAGGGAAGGAATATCACAAATCCATATTCAGTATTTTTCCGACAATCACAAAGGAACAGCTTATGAAAGAAGAGGGTGAAGCGAATTTCCGGATCGAGTGGAACGAGAAGATATTCAGAGCAGAAACGAACCGCATCTACTTTGAAGCCATGACAGAAGAGAGCAGTATCGTGGAAGCTGAAGAAAGCGAACAGTATCTGCTGGCGTTATATCTGTTTGATGAAACAGAATTGAACCACTATATTAAAGAGAATGAAGATCAGAAGTTAGTAGCGGCTTTGGTCTATATTGATAACTATGAAGAGACATTGGACAGTATTGAGGATGTCAAGCGTTCTCTTCTGGTAGCGTTGGTTGACCGTAAGGTGAATAAATATTTTTCGGAAGTGGATGCTTTGGTCCGCAAGACGGAAAAGGATAAGTATTTTGTCGTGTTCAAATACAAATACTTAAAACAACTGCAGGATAACAAGTTCAGCCTGATTGAAGATGTAAAAAGCGTCAAAGTCGGAAATGAGATGGCAGTTACCCTAAGTATTGGTGTGGGTATCAATGGAGATAATTATAACGTTAATTATGAATACTGCCGTATGGCAATCGATCTGGCATTGGGACGCGGCGGCGATCAGGTCGTTATAAAAGAGGGCGAACAGGTTTCCTATTACGGAGGAAAATCTAAGACCGTAGAGAAGAATACCCGTGTAAAGGCAAGAGTAAAAGCCCATGCGCTGCGGGAAACATTAGAGAGCCGTGAAAATGTGATTATCATGGGACATCATATCAGTGATGTGGATTCCTTTGGCGCTGCAATCGGTATCTACTGTGCAGCCAGGGTACTTGGCAAAAAAGCACAGATCGTATTAAATGAAGTAACTTCTTCCTTACGCCCTTTAAAGGAATGCTTTACACCGGATAAGGGGTATCCGGAGGATTTGTTTGTCAACAGTGAGCGTGCAATGGAGATATTGAACCGCAACACGTTGGTTATGGTAGTGGATACAAACCGTCCGAATTATACCGAGTGTCCGCCGCTATTAGAGCGGGGTAATGCAGTAGTGGTATTTGACCATCACAGACAGGGAAATGAAGTGATCCAGAACCCGATTTTATCCTATATTGAGCCTTATGCGTCCTCTACCTGTGAGATGATTGCAGAGGTATTGCAGTATTTTACGGAGAATATCAAATTAGAAGCCTGTGAAGCAGATTGTATCTATGCAGGTATCTTGATTGATACGAATAATTTTATGACGAAGACGGGTGTGCGCACCTTTGAGGCAGCGGCGTATCTGAGAAGATGCGGTGCGGAGGTGACAAGAGTCCGTAAGCTTTTGAGAAATGATATGAGCTCTTACAAGGCAAGAGCAGAAATTGTCCGGCATGCAGAAGTATATAAAGGTGCATTTGCAATTTCCATGTGTCCGGGAAAAATCGAAAGTCCCACGATTGTAGGTGCACAGGCAGCCGATGAGCTGCTAAACATTGTCGGTATCAGAGCCTCCTTTGTACTGACAGAATATCAGGGAAAGATTTTTATCAGCTCAAGGTCCATTGATGAGATTAATGTACAGTTGATTATGGAACGTTTAGGCGGCGGCGGTCACTTGAATATGGCAGGCGCCCAGTTGACAGACTGTTCATTAGCAGAGGCAAAACGCAAGCTGCAGGACACCATTGACGAAATGCTTGAAGAAGGAGAAATAGAACTATGAAAGTAATATTATTAGCAGATGTAAAAGCATTAGGTAAAAAAGGAGAAATCGTAAATGCCAGTGATGCATATGCAAGAAATGTACTTTTTGCCAAAAAATTAGCGGTAGAAGCAAACAATAAGAATTTGAATGATTTGAAGCTGCAGAATCAGCATAAGCAGAAGGTAGAAGAAGAGAATTTTGAAGCAGCAAAGGCATTAGCAAAGAAATTAGAGGATTTAAAGGTAGAAGTAAAAATTAAGACAGGCGAAGGCGGTAAGACCTTTGGATCTGTTTCTACAAAAGAAATTTCTGCCGCAGCAAAAGCCCAGTTAGATTTGGATTTAGATAAGAAGAAAATGCAGTTAGAAGAATCCATCAAGACTCTTGGTATGCATGAGGTTCCGATTCGTCTCCATGCAAAGGTAACAGGAATTTTACGGGTACATGTCAGCGGTGAATAAGAGGTAAGGAGAAATCTTCATGGAAGAAACTCTGATAAAGAGGATCATGCCAAATAGCTTAGAGGCAGAACAGTCCGTTGTTGGTTCCATGATTATGGATAAAGAAGCTATTGTCGTAGCAATGGAAATGCTCATTCAGGAAGACTTCTATCACCAGCAGTATGGACTTTTGTTTCAGGCTATGTTGGAATTATATAACGCAGGACAGCCGGTAGACCTTGTCACTTTACAGGATAAGTTAAAAGCTATGAATGTACCGGCGGAGATCAGCAGTCTGGAATTTGTAAGGGATTTAATTACGGCAGTACCTACTTCCGCAAATGTAAGATCCTATGCGCAGATCGTAAAGGACAAGTCTGTGCTGCGGCGTCTGATTAAGATAACAGAAGAAATTGAGAATCAGTGTTATGCCGGACAGGGAGAATTAGAAGACATTCTTGCAAATACGGAAAAGAGTATATTTAATCTGCTCCAAAACCGTGGGAGCGGAGATTATATACCGATTAAAGAAGTCGTTTTGAATGCTTTGGAGAAAATCGAAAAAGCATCTAAGACCCAGGGAAATGTGACAGGTATTCCTACCGGATTTGTAGACCTTGATTACAAGATGTCGGGACTGCAGCCCTCGGATTTTATCTTAGTGGCAGCCCGTCCTTCCATGGGAAAAACGGCATTCGTATTGAATATTGCGCAGTATGTAGCATTTCATGAGGATATGGCGACTGCAATTTTCAGCCTGGAAATGTCAAAGGAACAGTTAGTGAACCGTCTGTTTTCTTTAGAATCCAGGGTAGATGCACAGGTACTTCGTTCCGGTAACTTAAATGACGGGGATTGGGAGAAGCTGATTGAAGGAGCCGGGGTGATCGGTAAATCTCATCTGATCATTGATGATACGCCGGGTATTACGATTTCGGAGTTGAGAAGTAAGTGCAGAAAGTTTAAGTTAGAGCATGATTTAAAATTAATTATCATCGACTATTTGCAGTTGATGTCAGGAAACGGAAGAACCGACTCCAGACAGCAGGAAATCTCGGATATTTCCAGGTCCTTAAAAGGACTTGCCAGAGAGCTGAATGTGCCGGTTATTGCACTTTCACAGTTAAGCCGTGCCGTGGAACAGCGTCCGGATCACAGACCGATGCTGTCTGACCTTCGGGAGTCAGGAGCAATCGAGCAGGATGCCGATGTGGTAATGTTTATTTACCGTGATGATTATTATAATAAAGATTCCGATATGAAGAATATTGCTGAGATTATTATTGCAAAGCAGAGAAACGGTCCTATTGGAACGGTTAATTTAGTATGGCTGCCGCAATATACGAAATTTGCGAATATGGAAAAATAGAGGGTGGCGATGTCCGCTCGGGAATGACAGTCCCTCCCTGCCGTAGAACCGCTTTCGCTTCGGGAAAAGCGCGGCGGTACATAAATGTCGAAACTGCCCGACCAAAATTCGTTGCGAATTGTTCTATTCTCTTCTATAATGAATAGGAGAGGAAGGAGGCAGTTCATTTGGACAAGCTACGCTATATGATTTCAGATGCCGCTAATATGGTGAAGGTAGAAGCACATGTATTGCGCTACTGGGAAGAAGAGTTGGAACTTGATATTCCACGTAATGAGATGGGGCATCGCTATTATACCAAAGAAAACATACAGCAATTCCTTAAGATAAAAGAATTAAAAGAACAGGGATACCAGTTAAAGGCAATTAAAATGGTAGTTCACAGTGGGAAAAATCCGGAGGAAGCCGCCGCTTTGACATCAGGAGTTATGACAGAAAAATATGCGGTAAGTCAGCCGCAGACAGGTGTATGGCAGGGGAATCCTACGGCGGGTGCTCCAAAAGAGGCTACAACATCCCCGGAGGATAAGATGGCGCAGTTCCGGTTACTTATGAGCGGAATTGTGAAGGAAGCCTTAGCAGAGAATAATCAGGCACTCGGCAAAGAAGTGGGTGAAAATGTCGGTGACCGTGTCTTAAAAGAGATGAATTATCTCATGCGGGAGCAGGATGAACAGGAAGAAGAGCGTTACCGTAAGTTAGACGCAGCAATCCGTGAGTTAAACGGCAAAAAGCTAAAAGGCAGTGCGAAGAAGAAGGAGCACCGCCTGTTTGCGAAAAAAGAAGTAACTACATAAGAGAGATAAAAACATGGGAAAGCTTCTGCATTAAAGTGTATGTGGAAGCTTTCCTTTTTATGAATGCGGGAAGGAAGGGGACGGATTCAGTAACAGTGAAGCCGAAAGGCTGAACTGTTACACCAAAATATCAGCTAACATCTCAGTTTTATTGACAATAAATCATATAGGATGTTAAAATTATATATATTTTTTATCTATATTTTAGCAGACACACTTGCGTGAAACTTTTGTAAGTCCGGTCAGGAAGGATTTTATATGGAACAGGAGAAAGATAAAAAGAAGTTTTGGCTGGTTCTGTTTATTATATTTGCTGCAATCGCAGTAATAGGTATCGGAATACTGCTCATACAGTATAGGAATCGTGAAAATGCCGGGGGTGCATTGAATGATATGGCAGAGTCCGTGAACGACCTGCCGGAGAGCACAGAGACAGCAATCGAAGAAACCGGAGAAGGAGAAGACATCCTTGCATTATACGGGATTGAGATTCCCGAAAAGAATCTTGATTGGGATGCCCTGCAGGAAGAGAACAAAGATATTTATGCATGGATCTGTGTGCCGGGTACGGATGTAGATTATCCTGTCCTTCAGCATGAAACAGATAACAGCTATTATCTGGATCATAATCTTGACGGAAGCGAAGGGTATCCGGGCTGTATCTACACAGAGGACTATAACTCCAAAGACTTTACCGATATTCATACCGTTATCAATGGTCATAATATCAGTATAGGAGCAAATAAAGGAACCATGTTCTCTTCTCTTCATAATTTTGAAGAAGATGATTTTTTTGAAGAAGATCATTATATTTTTATCTATACCAAAGAACAGGTATTTGTATATCAGATTTTTGCGGCATATGAGTATAAAGCAATCCATCTTCTGGACAATTTTGATTATACCAATGAATATGTGTACGCAGATTATCTGAAACATATATATGAGACGAAGGACCGGGTTGCCAATGTCCGGAGTGATATTCCTGTTACTACAGAGGACCGGATACTGACATTGTCCACATGTACTTCAGATCATGATGCGAATCTTCGTTTTCTGGTAACGGGTGTATTATTGAATCAGAATACTGCTGATACGAATTAACAGTGTATACAAGGGGGAGCTTAGATGCTCGAACAGACAGAAACAGTTAAGAAAAAGAAATTGGGAATTGGTGCAATGACTGTTGTAACCATTCTTTGCATACTCATAGTGATAGCGGGAATTATCGTCCTTTTGCGCGGTATGGGAAAACAGAAGCTGACAACTCCCGTTGTTGTAAATGATAAGATTGCCAATATCGGAGAAGAAACAGAAAGTTTAAAAGAAAACCAGATTTTACATCAGGGACAGGTTTATACTTTAAACGAAGATATGATTACAATTCTTATCATGGGAATTGATAATGAAACCTATACAGAAGTCGGCGGCAACAGTTGGTCTGCAGAAGAAGGAAGCTACTATAACGGCGGACAGGCGGATGCCCTGTTTTTAGTATTGATAAATCCCCACACGAAAAAAGTCAATGTGGTATCGGTAAACCGTAACGCAATGGCGGAGGTAGATGTGTGGGACGCAGATGGAAATTATCAGGGCGTCTTTACAAAGCAGATTTGTCTGCAGCATGGCTACGGCGATGGCGGAGAAGAAAGCTGCGAACGCCAGGTCAAGGCAGTTTCCCGCATGTTCCATAATATCGAAATTGACGCCTATGTGGCACTGGGTATGGATGCGATTCCGGAGCTGAATGATGCGGTGGGCGGCATTGAGGTGGAAGTTTTAGATGATATTATTTATCCGGAATATGACATGAACCTTTTGCAGGGGGATATTGTCACACTTCAGGGAGAGAAAGCATATTGGTATATACGTCTTCGGAATGAAAATGTATTTAACTCCAGTGCATTGCGTCTGGAAAGACAGAAACAATATCTGGCGGCTTTTGCGGCAAAAGCCAAAAGTGAAGCTGCGTCAGATATTCGCGTGGCGGCTGACCTGTATCAGATTGCGCAGAAGTATATGGTCACAGACATAGACTTAAGCAGCTGCGTATATTTAGCTACGGAGGCAGTCGGATATAGTTTTGATATGAATCAGATATATTCTCTCGAAGGAGAGGTATTGCAGGGAAATAACTTTGAAGAGTTCTATGTAGATGACAATGCTCTGCAGGAACTGATTGTAGAACTTTTTTATGAAGCAATAGAAGAGTAGGCTGATTTGGTATCTCATTAGGGAAAATATCCTTGATTTGATATAACCACATGGATATGAGGAAAGGAGGACTGGATATATGAAGAAAAATGTATTAGCAGTACTAAGTGCTGTTATGGTACTCACAATGGGAACGTTAACCGTATTTGCAGCAAGTCCGACAACAGGAACTGCGGAGGCAACAGTCAGTACCCAGACGGCAACAACATCTGTAGCTGCAGCAGCTACACCGGCTGAATATGCAGCAGAAACGACCGCAAGCACCGGATATGAAGTAGAAGTAGTTTCAGAAGCAACGGTAGAAGCAGCGGCAGTAGCAGTACAGAACAGCTTGTTGAATGACATCGCATCACTTGGCGGAATACTTGGCAGCAGCGAACTTAAGGCAGCGGCAACAGACCCTACAAAGAAGGTTACAGCCGAGATGCTTACAGTAGTTGAGATAAATCCTACATCGGCTGAGAAAGATGCAAATGGGAATTATGCAGTAACGCTTAACATTTCAAGTATTGCAGCCGGTGATATTATCGCAGTACTTCACTATAACGGATCATCATGGGAAACGATCGTTCCGGATAGTGTAGCAGCCGGAAAGGTTGCATTCAGTACACCAAGCCTTTCACCGATTTCTGTTGTAAAGCTGGATGTTTCAACTGTCAAAGCAGCACCTAAGACAGGAGCGACAATGCCTGCAGCAATAATGATTGTCATTGTCGGTTTTGTGGGTATGCTTGTTTGCGGAAAAAAGTATTTTGCATAATTAGAAATAGTACGACAAATCAGATTTTATAAATTCCGAATATTATGTGGTGGGTTAAGGAAGTCCAGGGAACTGGCAGAATGAAAGTTCTGCCAGTGTAACTGGTTTTTCTGTGTAAACAGGATATGAGATATGGAAAAGGTATTGTTTGTAACAACGATCAGTGGTTTTTTGCCCCAATTTGAAAAAAATGATGTAAAAATATTGAGAGAAATGGGATTTGAGATTCATTATGCATCAAATTTTGCAAATCCCATTTATACGTTTGATAAAGAAGAACTGATAAAGGACGGAATTATCCTGCATCAAATCGACATTGCAAAAAGTCCGGTGAAATTGAGAACAAATCACAAAGCAATGAAACAGATCAAAGGACTGATTGATGAAAATGAAATTGATATGATCCATTGCCATAACCCAATGGGCGGTGTGGCTGCGCGCATAGCTGCAAGAGCAAGCCGTCGGAAGCCGTATGTAATCTATACGGTACATGGCTTTCATTTTTATAAGGGAGCATCCCTGATAAACTGGATATTATTTTACACAGCAGAGAGATTTTTAGCACATGATACGGATCAGATGATTACAATTAACAGAGAGGATTATCTGCGTGCTCAGAAATTCAAATTAAAGAATAACGGAAGTGTGGAACAAATTCACAGTGTTGGTGTGGATAAGAAGCGTTTTGCACCAAACAAAAAGATTGAAAAGGATAAAAGAAGAGAATTAGGCATTCCGGAGAATGCATTTCATATAGTAACAGCAGCAGAATTAAATAAGAATAAGAATCAAAAGGTAATCATTGAAGCATTAGCAAGACTTCATAAGCCGGATATTTACTATAGTATCTGCGGGAAGGGTGCAAATGAAGCCGTTTTAAGAAAACTGATAAGAGAAAAGAAATTAGAAGATCAGGTTCATATCTGTGGTTATCGGACAGATATGGAAGAAGTGCTGCAGACGGCAGACTGTTTTGCTTTTCCATCCTACAGAGAAGGCTTAGGGGTTGCAGCAATAGAAGCACTGCTTTGTGAAGTTCCGCTGATCGCTGCAGATAATCGCGGAACCAGGGAATATGCACTTGAGGGACGGAATGCTATCATATGTCATGCAGATAATGCGGCGGAATTTGCCGATGCCATAATGAAATTATATGAGAATCCGAAGCTGCGCAGGGAAATGGCAGCAGCGTGCCGGGCATCGGCACAGCAATTTACCATAGAAGAGGTGGAAAAGACCATGCAGAAGATTTATCGGAATGCATGTCGGTTCCTGTCATTGGGAAAGTAAAGTAGGAAAGAGAAGTGAGCGATATGTCCAAACCAAAAATATCAGTCATTATGGGTGTATACAATCAATGGGATGCGTCCGTGCTGCAGGATGCGGTACAGTCCATATTGAACCAGACATATCAGGATTTTGAATTTATTATTTGGAACGACGGCTCACATCCGGATGCGGCAAGGCTGATAGAGGCACTTGCATCCATGGATCTGCGCATCCGCATCGCAGGCCGGGAAGAAAACAGAGGGCTTGCTTATAGTCTGAATGAATGTATTCATCTTGCAAAAGGGGAGTATATCGCCCGTATGGACGCAGATGATATATCTCTTCCAAGGCGTTTAGAGAAACAGTACGAATTTTTAGAGACCCACAGGGAATATTCCTGGTGCGGCTGTAATACCAAGCTGTTTGACGGAAACAAAATATGGGGAATCCGCAAAATGCCGGAGAAGCCCACAGAGCGGGATTATTTAAAATATTCTCCCTATGTGCATCCCACTGTTATGTACCGGGCAAAGATTTTTGATACCAATGAAGGCTATCTCGAATCGGAAGAAACGCTGCGGTGTGAAGATTATGAAATTTTTCTTCGTTTCGCAGAAAAAGGGTTAAAGGGTTATAACCTGCAGGAAAACCTGTTTTGTTACAGAGAGAATAAAGAAAGCTATCAGAAGAGAAAGATCCGTTATAGATACAATGAGACAAAGCTTCGTTACCGCAATTTCAAAGAGATGGGAATGCTGCTTCCCTTTGGCTGGCTCTATGTCGTAAGACCAATGATCGGCGGACTGCTTCCGGCAGGCATGATTGCGTTTTTGAAAAGGAGAGAGGCGGCAAGGGAGCAAAAGAAGCAAAAGGGGGAGAATTATGACAATGAATCAGCGATTCGAACAGTACCGCACTATACTCTCCCAAAAACCACAGCATGAAAAAGCTCTGCAGGAATGCTTCGCTGCGCTGAAAGGACCGGATGATTACGACAGACTATTTCTTCACGTTTTTGCGCCGGCTGCAGTGGAATTTACAGAATGGGTGCTGAAACAGGCAATCAAGGATGGAAAAAAGAGACTTTATTTTTTGGCAAGAGATGGCTGGCTGTTTTATCAGTTGGCACTGCAGCTTGTCAAAAAGTTTGATTACAGCATAGAAATCCGGTATTTGAAGGTTTCGCGGTATTCCATGCGAAGCGCAGGGTATCATCTGATGGGCGCAGACAGCCTGGATTTGATTTGCGCAGGCGGAATCGACTGTACCTTTGAAAAGATTATGAAGCGGGCGGCTCTTACCGAGGCAGAGGCATTCGAGATTGCCCGGCTTGCCGGATATGAGACAGGGTACCGGCAGATACTGAATTATAAAATGCTGCAAAAACTGAAAGAAAAATTAAAGCATATTCCGCTGTTTTTACAATATGTCAATACACATGCAAAAAGCTGTTATGACGCAGCAGTCAGCTATCTGATACAGGAGGGACTTCGGGAGGATATTCCGTATGCCATTGTAGACAGCGGCTGGATAGGCACGCTGCAGCAGAGTATTGGGCTGTTGGTGAGAAAATCCGTGACAGGATATTACTTTGGACTGTATGAGATTCCGAAGGGGGAAGATGACAGGCATTACAGGGCTTGCTATTTTATGCCGGACGGGCAGCTTCGAAGGAAGGTCTTTTTTTCAAATTGTCTGTTTGAAGCGGTATTTTCTTCCCCGGAGGGGATGACGATAGGATATGAAATGGTAAATCCGCCCAGTGGGAAACCTTCTGTCTGTAAGCCAATGGAAAGCGAACGGGGAAACCCAAATGCAGATAAAATGCGGCGCAACGCAAAGCTGCTGTCCGGGTATTTAGACGCATATGGCAACACTAGCGCAGCCATACAAAATGAAACAGAAGAGGAAGCATCTGCCATGATATATCATTTGTTTCGGAAGCTTATGGGAAAGCCGGAAGCATTTGAAGCAGAAATTCTTGGTAATTTCATGTTTTGTGATGATGTGCTAGAAGCGAAGCTTCAGCCTACAGCGGCCGCATTTACGGCAGAAGAATTGAAAAAACGCAGATTTATCAACCGTATTCTGATCAAGTTAAATATACAAAAGAAGGTCTTACATGAAAGTGCATGGCCGGAGGCAGGTATCGTGCTGTATGGCAGACATGTCCGGTATCATCTCCTTTGGGAGAGACTGTACAAATATTTCATGTATGTAAGAAAGGCAGTAAACGCAAAGTGAAAGAGATG
Organism: uncultured Eubacterium sp.; assembly: GCA_964462405.1. Classification (GTDB taxonomy): domain Bacteria; phylum Bacillota; class Clostridia; order Lachnospirales; family Lachnospiraceae; genus Roseburia_B. The sequence goes on along the minus strand of CAYWXJ010000002.1, from coordinate 19,841 downwards.
AAAGAAACTGCAAACACAATCAGACAATATATATTCGTAATTCGTGAACTGACTGGCAGAGAGATTAAGCGCAAGTACGCCCGCAGCTCCTTAGGAATTATCTGGAGCGTATTAAGTCCGCTGCTGTTTATGGTAGTTCTGTCACTGATATTTTCCACAATGTTTAAACGTTCCATAGAGAATTTCCCCATTTATTATCTTACAGGACAGATATTCTGGACATTGTTCAGCGGGGCTACGAATGCTTCCATGACAGCACTTGTAGATAATAAAAGTCTGCTGCTGAAAGCGAAACTGCCGAAGCAGGTATTTATTTTGTCGAGAATCTATACATCCCTGGTAAATTTTGGTTTTACATGTATTGCTTATGTATTAATGCTTTTGGTTTTTCGAATCAAACCGAGTCTGACCATGCTTTTATTTCCGGTTGATGTAATCTTTATGCTTCTGTTTTCTATGGGAATCGGATATATCCTGTCAGTTGCCTATGTGTTTTTTGCAGATATTAAATATCTCTATTCGGTATTTCTGACGCTTCTGATGTATCTGTCGGCTGTTTTCTATCCGTTGACCTCGCTGCCGGAAGGAATGCAGAAGGTTATCGGGTGTAATCCGGTCTATGTATTTATCGCCTTTTCAAGAACCTGTGTCATGTATGGGGAAATGCCCGATGTGATTATGTGGATCAAGGCGGTCTGTTGGAGCATAGGAAGCTTTCTGATAGGTTACATCGTGTTTAAACGGAAAGAAAATCAGGTAATGAAAAAGGTATAAGGATGAATTTTGGAATGATAGTCAAATTCAATTTATTTAATACATATTTTATTGTAGCTGCCTGTGCGGTGTTGTTTATAGCGGCAATTGATGTGCTGCTGTTTGTGATCGGAAAGCTGTTGCACAGGAAAAAAGCGAAAGAAGCCATGCAGAATAAAATAAATTTTGCAGCTCACAAAAATAAAGTAAAGGAAGGCGCAGCTTCAGGGCAGCATCATGTGTCAATGATGCTGATTGAAGATGAATGGGAGCACGCAGGGGAAAAGCCGGTAATAAAGATAGAAAATGTCACAATGGAATTTCATCTGTCCTCCGGTAATCCGTCGGGAATTAAGGATTATTTGATTCAAATTTTAAAAAGGCAGATTACCTATCGAAAGCTGTTCGCACTGTATCATGTCAGCTTCAATGTATATAAAGGGGAGGTCGTAGGTATTATCGGAACAAACGGCTCCGGCAAGAGTACATTGTTAAAAATTATATCCGGAGCGTTAAAGCCCACCGGAGGGCAGGTAATGGTAGACAGAAAGAAGATACAGCTTCTTACACTTGGGACAGGCTTTGATGTGGAACTGACAGCGCGGGAAAATGTGTATCTGAACGGCTCGATTATTGGATACAGTAAAGAATTTTTGGACGAACACTACAACGAGATTGTAGAATTTGCGGAATTACAGGATTTTATGGAAGAGAAGGTGAAGAATTTTTCTTCCGGTATGGTCAGCCGGTTAGGCTTTGCGATCGCTACGGCAGGTGATGCGGCAGAGATATTGATATTAGATGAGGTTTTAAGCGTCGGAGATGAATTTTTCAGACAGAAGAGCCTGAAGCGGGTAAAAGAAATGATTCACGGAGGTTCTACGGTTCTTATGGTCTCCCATAGTATGCCGACGATTTTAGATAACTGCTCGAAGGTCGTATGGATTGAAAAGGGTGAGCTTAAAATGATCGGGGAACCGAAGATCGTTTGTAAAGCATACAGGGAAAATGACAGCAGATAAGGGGGCATGATGGTGTAATGGGAAATTTCAAGGACAGAATGTATAACTTGATGGTAAGAAAAAATAAAAGTGTGCAGTATGAGTATGAACGTTATGTAATGGAGAATATCAAAGAGCATTATGAGAATCATTTTAAGCATTTTAAGATTCTTATGATATTAAAGTGGCATTATCAGGTCAGAAAAGAAAATACGCCTTTGCTCTATTGGGATGTGCCTGCAGAAATTCCCGAAAGTCCGTCCGTACAGACAAAAATTCCTGTTGTTGAAAAAGCAAAAAATGCACAGCCGGAGAAAATCTTTTATTATGAAAATGATTATGAAAGACCGGGAGTGGAAGCATTTTTCGCAAAGCTGATTCCCTATGATGTGATTTCTTTTGATATATTTGACACTTTGCTCTACCGTAAAGTGGAAAAGCCAAATGATATTTTTCATTTAATGGCAGCAGAAATGGGAATGAATGATTTTACCCATATCCGGAAACGTGCAGAAACGGAAGCACGGGATTTAAAAGAGCAAAGGGAAGGAAACCGGGAGATTGTCCTGTCTGAAATTTATGATGTCTTAGAAAAGAATTATCATATGGAACGTAAGTGGATGCAGCGGGAAATCGAATTAGAGCTTGCAATGTCAATACAAAATCCCTATATCTATCAGGTATATCATTTACTGTGTGCTTTGTTAAAGGAAATGGATAAGACCATTGTCTTTACAACAGATATGTATCTGCCCCTTGATGTGATTGAAAAGATGCTGCGGCAAAATGGATATACAACGTATAACGAAATCCTCCTCTCTAACGTATATGGGGCAAGGAAGGGAGATGGCACGTTACAGAAGATTCTCTCAGAACACTATCCGGACAAAAAAATCATACACATCGGAGATAACCGGCAGGCGGATATTGAGAAGACTATGGAAACCGGAATCGACGCAGTCTATAATCCGGACAGCCATTTTGTGTTCCGGGAGCCGGATTTAGAAAATATTGCCGGAAGTTTTTACCGTGCAGTCATTCAGACAACAATGAACAATGGGTTGTGGGATAAGAACAGGTATTATTCTCACGGCTACAGGGCAGGCGGAATCCTTGCCGCCGGATATTGCGAGTTTTTAAATCAGATTGTCAAAAAACGCGGCATTGATAAAATCCTGTTCTGCGCAAGGGACTGCGATATTATTTATAAGGTTTATAACCGGTTTTATAAAGAGACCGAATCGGAATATATTCAAATTTCCAGATACGCGCTCTTTAACATCACAACTGAACATTACTTATATGATTTAGATGCACGCTATATTACGCGGTATCTGAAAATGTATAAAAACAGCAAGACCATAGAAACCATTCTCAATGAAAGCGGCTATGGTTATTTGGTGGATTACTTAGAAGAATATAATCTTGACCGCTTCCAGTTCCCTTGTGCGATAACGGATGAAAAGAAATTCCGGAATTTTATTCAGGGCAATGCAGAGCGGATACGGGAGCATAATAAAGACGCAGTCAGTGCTGCAAAGAAATACTTTTCAGAGGTCATCGGGGAGGCAAAGAAGCTGTTAGTCGTAGACATTGGCTGGTCCGGAACTTGTATTTCCGCTTTAAAATATTTTATCAAAGAGCATCTGCCGCAGAAACAGTGCAGCATATATGGGGCGCTGATGTGTACGAACCGAGATGAGATGGTAAAAAACAGTATTCAGTTTGCAGAAATTGAAGCATACATTAACACACCGTTTCACAATATGGATATTACCAGATACATATATCCGGGACCGCCGAGGAGCCGCTCTGTTACGCTTATGGACAAGCTGCATATGCCGGTGGAATATCTGTTTACATCCGTCGAGCCTACCTTACTTTCCTATTCCATGCAGGAAAACGGAGAGGTGGGATTTGAATATTCTAAGCGTGAGATACCGAATAGGGAACAGATAGCAGACATGCAGGCGGGAATGTTAGATTTTGTGAGCATTTTTCTCGACTATGCAAAGGGCTGTGTTATTCCGTTTCTGATTCCCCCATATACGGCATTTTTACCGCTGAAAGAAGCGATAAATCATAACCGCTACAGCTATGAAATTTATAAAGACTTTTTATATGATGCAATGATGGCACCCTATTCTACAGAGCGGGAGAGAACCTTCGCTGAATTGTTTGAAAATCAGTATGCAGAATTATCCGAAGCGGAAATGGAAAATGCAAAATACAGAAAGCATATTTTGTTTGTATCTCCGGAAATGATATATAGCGGCGCTCCAAGAAGCCTGCTTCGCATGTGCAAGGTGGCAATTAAATTAGGATATGCAGTAACGGTTTGGAGTGCGAAAAACGGACCTTTTGTGGAAGAGTTTCAAAAAATCGGTGTTCCTGTCAGCATTGTGCCGGAGCAGGAGGTGGATTCCGGGAAGTACCTTCCGGCAATAGAGGCCTTTGATATGGCAGTCTGCAATACGATTGTCACATCTGAATATGCAAAGGTGTGTTGTCAGTATATTCCTACTGTATGGTATATCAGGGAAGCGACAAATATCCCGGATTTTATCGTCAACAATCCGAAAAGAGAATATGTGCTAAAAAACAGCCTTGACATTTACTGCGTCAGTGATTATGCGAAGGCTGCCATTGAGCAGTTTACAGAGAATCCGGTGCATGTAGTCCATAACTGCGTGGAGGATGAAGCGGATATGGCACTTCCATATCAGAACGGCAGCGGGGATACGGTAAAATTCGTCCAGTTCGGAACCATGGAATACCGGAAGGGATATGACGTTCTCTTAGAAGCATATCAAAGAATGCCAAAAACCTATCAGAAAAAGGCGGAGCTGTATTTCGCAGGCGGATTTATCAATAGCGGAACCCCGTTCTGTTCGTACCTCTTCCGTAAGATGCAGGGGTTAGAACAAGTCCATTATATCGGCTTAGTCAAGGGAGAAGAGCGTAAGATTCAGACGCTGTCGAAGATGGATGTGGTAGTAGTAGCTTCCAGGGATGAGTCCTGCTCTTTAGTTGCATTAGAGGGCGCTATGCTGTCAAAGCCTTTGATTGTGACCGAAAACGTCGGTGCAAAGTATATGGTAAATGACAGCAATGGCTATGTGGTAAAAACCGGGGATGCAGACAGCCTGATGTATTCCATGATGGCGCTCATAGACCGCAAAAGCGAGCTTGCAGAAATGGGAGGGGCTTCCCGGAAAATGTACGAAGCCTATGCAAGTATGCAGTCCTATACCGAGGATATGCGGAAGCTTTATTCTCTTACGAAGCTTAAGAGTAAAGAGAAATTTAATCAGGTTAAAGAAAGAAATCGTGAAATTTTTAACAAAGAGACCATGCAGAAAAATCTGCCGTTATTGCAGGAGAATGACAGGATAGACGCAGCAGAGGAATTACCGGAGGTGATCGTATCCTTAACTTCCCATCCGGGCAGAATCAATGTGGTACATCAGACGATACATTCTCTTTTTGAACAGACGGTTTCTCCTTATAAAATTATATTATGGCTCTCAAAAGAACAGTTTCCGGGAGAAGAGGCAGAGCTGCCGGGTATTCTCGTTGCAATGAGCCAGGATGCAGATAACTTTGAAATCCGCTGGGCGGATGGCGATATAAAGCCTCATAAAAAATATTTCTATGCAATGCAGGAATTTCCGGAGTATCCGGTGATTATCGTAGATGATGATGCAATTTATGAAAAGACCTTAGTAGAACGGCTGCTTTACAGTTATCAGAAATTCCCCGATTGTATTTCTGCCATGCGGGTCAATATGATGAATTTCAAACGGGACGGAAGCTTTATGGACTATGCCGGATGGATTATGGATTACAAGCTGCTGTTAGATATTCCCTCTACACAGTTAGTACCGGTAGGCGTCGGCGGGGTATTGTATCCACCGCATGCAATTCCGCAGGAGGCATTTAACGCAGCGGCAATCGAAGAAAATTGCCTGTTCTGCGATGATCTCTGGTTAAAAATCATGGCATCACACAACAGACACCGAACGGTAGTACCCAGGCAGTTCTGTGTTGAGAAATTAATTAGCGGTTCCCAGGAGGTTGCATTGTGGCGCAGAAATGTCCGCAGAGATAACAATGACTGGAGCCTTAAGAATATTCTGGCATATTATGAAAGTCAGGTCGGTGATTCAGACGAGCTGATGAAATGGATACATAAGGACAGATTCGCATAAAAGGAGGTGCAGCTAAGTGTATCGGCAAATTGAATTATATAAGACACCAAGAGATATTTTACAGAAAACATCGGAAAGCTATTGCGAGATGACAGCAGAGGAACACGGTTTTTTATGCGGACTGATAAAAACATTTTGCCCGAAGAAAGTAGTCGAGGTTGGAGTAGCCGGCGGAGGTATTAGACTTCTTATGCATCCTCCCCTATCTTGCGGAGGGTGCGGTTGTTGTCCTGCATGATGTGACGCTGAATCTGACCAGATCAGATAAGGCATTTGCGACAAAAATTCTTTTTGATTCCGTGCAGGCTGATAAATATTACAATTATAAAAATCAAATTTTAATTGGTGCATTTCAAATAACAGAAGACACCAGGGCAAATATTGCAAACGTATTCTCATCATTGTCGGTAAGCTGGGCTTATATGCCTGCATTATCAGATATAATGGCTTATCGGGACTGCTATAAGCAATTTTATGATGGGGAATGTATCGAATTATTTGACATATTCTTTGAGGCACAATATGAGAGATTCCGGCGGCATTAGTATAATAAGAGCCGAATCGGACAAGAAGGGAACAGAGAGAAAATCATGCGAATGTATATATACAATGTTCTGGTAAACAGACACAGCGGTATTAAAAGCAGATACCATAAACTGCATGATGGAGCTTCCGGTATACGGAGGCTTCTTTCGTATGGGTATCTTTTGTGGTTAAATCTCTGCTATTACCTGTTTTTCTGTCATTTTTTGGGTGAAGATGCGCCTGCGGCAATCTATGAAGAGAAAAGATTAAGAACAGATGCAGCCGAATCTGTATTGGAAAATCAAGCCAGCGCAGAAGAGATGGCAGAGGAGCTTTTGAATTATGACATAATTTCCTTTGATCTGTTTGATACACTTGTTTTTCGTCCTTTTTCCGAACCGTCAGATTTATTTTACTTGTCAGGAGAGCGTCTTAAAATCATGGATTTTAAGCGAATCCGTAAAGAACAGGAATATTTAGCCCGTTTGGAGTGTTTTAAGAAGCGGGGACATTCGGAAGTAAGTTTTAAGGATATTTGGAGCCGCATAGAACGGGAAGTGGGGATTTCAGCCGAAGAAGGAATGGAGGCAGAATGTGATTTAGAGATTATGCTTTGCTATGCCAATCCATTTATGCTGCAGGTGTATCAAAGGCTGCAGAAAGCGGGGAAAAATATCATTATCACATCGGATACGTATCTGCCGGAAGAATTTTTGCATCGGCTTTTGGGAAACTGCGGTTATACAGGCTATAAGAAACTCTATGTGTCCAATGCCTATGGGAAGAGTAAGGCGGAGGGGACTCTTTATCAAATGATTTTAGAGGAAATAAAGGGGACAGGTTCAAAAGAGAAGCCGATAAAGACCGTGCATGTCGGGGACAATGAAATCAGTGACATCCGTATGGCAAAAAAGTATGGGATAAAGCCGGTTTATTATCCGAATGTGAATAAAATGGCAGTATCCTACCGCCCTTATGATATGTCGCCCATCATCGGTGGCGCATACCGGGGTGTGGTAGATAATTATCTGTATTGCGGTTTGAAAGCATACTCCATGGAATACGAATACGGATTTATCTACGGTGGATTGTTTGTGCTGGGGTATTGTAATTTTATTCATGACTACTGCAAAATCCACGGAATCGATAAGCTGTTGTTTTTATCCCGGGATGGGGATATATTAAAGCAGGTCTATGAGAAACTTTATCCCGAGGAGGATTCGGTTTATGTATATTGGTCAAGGGCAGCAGGAACAAAGCTTATGGCGGAATATAACCGGTATGATTATTTCCAGAGGTTTCTTTATCATAAGGTAAATCAGGGGCTTACCATACAAGAGGTTTTAGAAGCAATGGAGCTACATAAGCTTGGTAACAGCTATCCACGCTTAGATGCGAAACTGACAGATAAGAACGCAGAGGAATTAAAGACTTTTTTACAGGCGCATTTAAAAGAAATTACGGAATCCTATAGCGGTCAGATGGAGGCTGCAAAAGCATATTATACGCAGATTTTATCCGGAGCTTCTAAGGCGGCGGTTGTTGATATTGGATGGGCTGGAAGCGGCGCAATCTCCCTGTCTTATCTGGCAGAGCAGATCTGGAAGCTGCCCTGTGAGATTACAGGAATAATTGCCGGAACGAATACCCTGCATAATGCGGAACCGGATGCATCGGAAGGATTTTTGCAGACGAAAAAAATTGTTTCCTATTTGTATTCCATGTCCCATAACCGGGATTTGATGAAGAAACATGATCCGGGAAAAAACTATAATTTATACTGGGAATTGCTCTTGGCATCACCTAAACGGCAGTTGAAAGGGTTTGAAATGACGAAAAATCTGCCGACACAGAATAGAAAGGATTATGAGATCTGGAATGAAAACAGGAAGATAGCCTTCCGTTTTGGAAAAGGGGATACAAATCAGGAAGGAATAAAAGAGATTCAAAGAGGAATCTTAGATTTTGCAGAGGAGTACAGAAGCCGTTTTTTTAAAATTCCTTATATGTTTCATATCAGCGGCAGAGATGCCTACGCGCCTATGTTGGCAGCGGCAAGCTGCGGCGAACGCTATCTGAAGGAAATTTATCAAAGATTTGATTTGCATGCCAATATAGATTAACCAGATGTACCTGTTTTATTTTAAAATTAAAAAGAGGGAATCCTTCAGTCATATCTGTCTGTCGGAAACCCTCTTTTCTTCTCGGATGTAATTAGCCCTGCTCGATTGCTCCTGTAGGACATACTCCTGAACATGTACCACAGTCTACACAAGAACTAGCGTCAATTTCGAATTTGCCATCACCAGCGGAGATAGCTCCTACTGGACATTCTCCTTCGCAAGTTCCGCAGCTAACACATGAATCTGTAATAACGTATGCCATTGGTAATTCCTCCTTATGTATTTCAATTTTTAGCTATTATCAGCTTAGAGATATTTTAATACAAAAAATATGCGAATACAAGTACTGTTAAAGTATTTTTCTAAGAACATTTCCGAAAGGATTGCATAAAGAAAAAAAACGTATTATAATGACCAAGTCAGATATTGTGAATGGTATGCCGTAAAACGGCAAATACTGATAAATATAAAGGAGGTACACACATGACACAGGTTACAAAGTCCACAATGATTGGTGAATTACTTCAGATTGATGAGAACATTGCACCGATTCTGTTAAATATAGGAATGCATTGCCTTGGCTGCCCGTCTTCCCAGATGGAGACTATTGAAGAAGCAGCTATGGTTCATGGAATTGAGCCGGATGCATTAGTAAGCGAAATCAATGCATTTTTAGCAAAGGACCTCGCGTAAGGTTTAGAGGTGGGAATAAGAAACGGCATGAAGCAGTTCGTTCGAATTGGTTCATGCCGTTTCTTATATGTTACTATAATAATGCAAAAGTCTGTAGTGCATTATGTCTGCATAAAATGGTGTGATGTTCAATAAAATGCGCTTCTGTAGCAGCGGTGATAAGTCCCTGGTTTGCATATTCAGCAAGAATGTTGCAGACCTTATTAAAAATCTCCGGAGTGTGATGGCTCTTGTGCAGGATTAAATAGTAGGTGTGGTCGCTTTCATCCTTGAAAAGAGAGTTATCTCCTTCATAAAAATTCTTCAATATATGGGCAAGTCTTGTAATATCCGTAAGATTGTGGAAAATGAACATTTTCGTCAAATCAATGGATACGCTTATATCTTCCTGAGATACGGAAGTCACCGGAGATATTGGCTTAACAGTATCCTTAAGCGGAATGAAGTTGTCGGAAGGCGTATCCTTCTCCTCTGTAATCTTCCGAAAAAGTCCTAAAATATCATCTGCACCCTCTGCAAAAATTTCCTCTGAATCATCAAAAGAGAAATCATCATATCCCTCAGGCAAATCAGAAAATTTCGAAAAACGGGTATCTAATTCCTCCGGGTATTCGACCTTCGTAATAAGTAAAATAATTTTCTCCGGTGAAACCGGGATTGCTTCTATCATTAGGGGAATATCATCTGCTTCAAAACCAAATTCATAGCTTGCCTGCTGCATCATATCATGGAAAAGCAGCTTAGCTTTCTCTGTTCCGTAAGCTAATTCGCTAAGCTTGATATGACGATTTGCAAGATCCTGCTGTGTTAATGTACAGCGGATTTGATTTTCATTTACTTTCTCAATTTTCATGTTATCACTTCCTTATCTGAAAAATTAGGTAAATCTTATCTTATTATAAACAAATGCCTATCTTATGTAAAGTCCGGTTTCTTATAAAAAAAGTATAAACTATCTAAAATAAATAAAAAAACTATTGAAAGTGTCAGACAGTTATGCTATATAAAAATACAAGAGATGCTTTTTCCGATAAAGTAAGGAAGGAGCGAGGAAATATTCAAGAAGTAATCTGGTTTGACAGATATTTGGTTCTTTCAGAAATTGGAAGAGGAAGCGGCAGCACAGTATATCTTGTCAGACATCAAAAGCTGGGTGAGTATCGTGCAGTCAAGCGTATACTTAAGAATGCAGATTCCGCCTGGCAGATTCGGGAATCAGTCATCCTGAATCATCTGAAACATCCTAAAATTCCCAGAATCTACGATATGGAAGAGGACGAAGAAGCCTATTATATAGTAGAGGAATATATTGAGGGTGAATCTTTAGAAGCGTTGATGCTTCAATCATCATTTATTACCCTGAATTTTGTATATCAAACAGTTATGGAAGTTGCAAATATCTTAGATTATCTGCATCATCTGGAGCCAAAGCCCATGATATATCAGGATTTAAAAGCAGAGCATGTGATTATCGGCAAAGATGGTGTGAAGCTGATTGATTTTGGAATAGCTTCCTATTTAGAAGAAACAGGGAATAAATTTCAGAACTATGGGACCCCGGAATTTTGCGCACCGGAGAAATCGAAACAGGCGATTGTCAGTGTACAGACAGATATTTACAGCCTTGGAAAGCTGTTAGAAGAGCTGATTGATGCCCATGGAGGAAAAGAGTCCCGATGTCTTATGCATGTTGCAAAAAAAGCCGTCAGTCTGGATTTGACAACGCGTTATGCTTCCGTTGAAGCATTCAAGACAGATTTGGCAGAGCATATGCAGTCGAAGAAAAATTCAATTTATCAAAAGCATCTCTTGCGGAAAATCGTCGTAGCCGGCAGTCAGCCGCACATAGGAACGACCCACGTATCCATATCACTTACAGATTATCTGAATCAGCAAAAGATACTAAGCGTATATCAGGAAAAAAATCCCAGTGAAAATATGCGAAAGACTCTCCGCCAAGGGGGCTTTACGGAAGAGAGCGGACTTTACCGCAGAAGGAATTTTCTTGGAATGCCAAGGTATGGAGAGGGAGTGGAGGTAAAGGCACCGCAGAGAGCTGTTGAGATCCTAGATTACGGAGTGGACATCAAAGGGGCTGTGTCTGAAGATGCCGATTTATTCCTTCTGGTAGTTGGTAGCAGAGAATGGGAAACGGAGTATGCAGGATTGGCTTATGCAGAGGTTAAAGAAAAACAGGAACCGATAGTAATCGCTAATTATGGCAGCAGACAGCAGGCGAGACAGTATGCGAAAACCTATGGACAGACAGTATACTGTTTTCCCTTGGATGCAGACCCGTTTTTTATGACAAAGGAGAAAGAGAGGTTGTTTGAAGGACTGCTGGAAAAAGAAAGGGGTGAAGGTGAGGAGAAGAAATATAAGAAATATTGGAATTGCCGGGAGTATTCGCGGCAGTGGAGTGACACATTTATCCGTGGCATTGGCAAATTATGCAGCAAGCGGACTGGGTGAGAAGACCGCCTATTTAGAATTGGGCGGACATGGGGAAATTGCACATTGGAAACCGGCAAATGAGAAGGGATTTTTTACAGATGCCGGGATTTGCTATTACCCGGATTTTAAGCGGGAGCAGATCCCCATTCTTTTAAATCAGGGATACGAGAAAATTATTATGGATTTTGGGGATGCGTATTTAAGCTTTCGGGAGGAATTACTTCGGTGTGACCAAAAGGTATTTCTTCTGAACTTAAATCCCTGGCAGAAATATGCCGCAAAAAAGCTCATAAGCACGGTACGGAATGAAGACTGGGGCGGGATGAATCCTCTTTACGCCGGAGTAAATGTCGAGGAGACAGTAAAACGGTCGGCAGAAAGAGAATACGGCGTGCAGATAGTAAAAATTCCCATCCTGCCGAATCCGAAGTGCATCCGGTCAGCAGAATTTTCCTGTATGAATCTCATTTTAGAAAGTGCTGCTGCAAAGGCAAAAAGAAAACCGCTGATACCCATTCGAAGGAAGAAATAGTTTTTCACAAAACGCAGTTGTGCATTCTGGGGTAAAGTGAGGGAGTAGCATATGAATAATGAGAGGAAGCTGCAGCTATTTGTAGAGCTGCAGAAAATTGAACAAAGTGGAATTACGCTGTGGTTAGAAGGAATACCCAGTAATTCTCTCGGAATAACAAATGCAATTTTTGTTAATGAAGATGAAGCATATATGCGGGATTATATTTATGATGAGGGGGTGTTAAAGGAACTGCGGTTTGACAGGGTCTGCAACCTATAGATTCTGACGCAGGATAAATAAAATTTGTAACCGTAAACGACGGGATTATGTGTAGAATACATTCTGAATTTGGGTTCCTCAATGCCGAATGAGAATGTCAGATAAAAAGATAAAAGATAAAAGAGAAGGAAAGCCCTTGCAATAAATGGCACAGGGCTTTTTTTGTCTGATTACAAACAGTGACGGGATGTGTTCCGCTTTCAGGAATGGAAATAATAAAATTCTTTGATTCTGTTAGGGGGTATGCTATAATGTGCATGAGTGGGTGAAAATCCCACAGTATTGCATACTAAAGGAGGAAGGGCAGTCATGGAGCAAAGGAGAAAGCGGCAGTCGGTTATTTTGATTGCGGCAGTTGTTATCGTCATTATTCTTGTGATTATAATCGGGAAAATTATAGATAAATATACACCTTCGAAGGAGACAATGGATTTATATGAATATTATGGATTGACAAATGATTCGTCAGCAGCCATTGTATTAGATCATGAAATCATTCAGCAGCAGGCGGTGATAAAAAATGGTGTGCCATATCTGGATTATGAAACGGTAAAAGAGCTGTTCAATGACCGTTTTTATTGGGATGAGAACGAAAATCTTCTGTTATATACAACACCGACGGATGTTGTATCCGCTGCGGCATCCGGTAAGGATTATTTTATTACAAAAGAAAAGAAGACAGAAAGCTATACCATTGTATATGCAGACACATCCACAGCATATATTGCAATAGACTATGTGAAGAAATTTACAGATTTGGATTATAGCTTTTATGAGGAGCCGAATGTTTTAGTAGTAACGACGGATTGGTCGGATGAAACGACAATTTCTGTAAAGAAGGCAACCCAGGTTCGCTACCGGGGAGGCATAAAAAGCCCGATTCTGACAGAAGTAGAAAAAGATGAAGTTCTGATACGGTTAGAGAGCGGTGAGGATTGGGATAAGGTTGTTACAGAAGAGGGTGTGATTGGTTATGTCCGGAATAAGAAGTTAGGAAAAGAAGAACAGTTAAGTTATAATCATACGCCGGTGAAGGAAGAGTTTTCTCATATTTTAAAGGATGAGAAAATCAATATGGCGTGGCATCAGGTGACTACCCAGGAAGCCAACAGCACGGTAGCAAATGTGATTTCCGATACAAAGGGCTTAAATGTGATTTCTCCCACCTGGTTTTATCTAAATGACAATGAGGGAAACCTTATGAACCTTGCCAGTGCAGAATATGTAGAATACTGTCACAATCAGGGCATTGAAGTATGGGCGCTTGTCAGCAATTTAGAGAATGAGGAAGTGGACACCACAGAGGTGCTTTCACATACCTCGAAGCGTACCAATGTGGTAAATCAGTTGATTGCAGCGGCAATTCAATATAATTTTGATGGAATTAATGTAGATTTTGAAGCATTGGCAAAGGAGGCAGGAGAAGGATATATTCAGTTTATCCGGGAGCTTTCCTTAAAATGTGAGAACAACGGCATAGTTTTATCTGTGGATAATTATGTGCCGACAGAATATACGGCTTTCTACAATCGAAAAGAGCAGGCGAATTTTGCAGATTATATTATTATGATGGGATATGATGAGCATTATGCAGGCTCTGAGGAAGGCTCTGTAGCTTCCATTGGTTTTGTGACACAGGGAATTGCAGATACTTTAGAAGCAGTTCCGGCAAATCAGTTGATACTTGCAGCACCGCTTTATACAAGAGTATGGGCATTGACACCGAAGGAAACAGGAGAAGATGTGGAAGCAGCTTCGGAAGATTATGTACCATATGAGGTATCCTCCCAGGCAGTCGGTATGGAAGAGGCATGGAACATGGTATCTGTCAACGGCATTGAGCCGACCTGGTCGAAGGAGGATGGACAGTACTATGCAGAATATGTCAACGAGGGGATTACTTATAAGATATGGTTAGAGGATATAACATCGATTGAGCTGAAGCTTCAGGCAGCGATGGAAAAGGATTTGGCAGGCGTGTCCTTCTGGAAATTGGGATTTGAAGATGAAAGTCTTTGGGATATGGTGTTGAAATATATGAATTGATGTAAATTTTTGAATAATTGCGAATGTATAAAAAAGATAGACAATTTATCATACGCGTCTATCTTTTTATATTGCTTGTGTCCGGCAAAGCTAAAACGCATTCTCATTAAAACGGATGGAATGTGCCATCCCGATTGCGTCTTCCTTTGAAAACAGCTCTTCATTCAAAAACAGAATATAATAGGTATCATTGCCTTCCTCTCCCATGAAAATATACCAGTAATGGGAAACGCTTTCGCTTTCATCCGCATCCGGATTTGCATGCCGAGAGATGCAGCAGGCTTAGCAGTAAAATCATTGTCAAAACTTTCTTCACAAAACACCGCCCTTTTCGTAATTTGCTGAGCCGATTTTTAATTTTCGTTGGAATTATACCATGCCGTTATTTAAAGTGCAAATAAGATGGTCTGTAGTTTTACAAACAAAAGTCATTAGGACAATGTCCTCTTTCATAAGGTAGATTAAAGAGTCTGTCAGGGTGGAAGAGTGAAGAAAAAAATTGAATTGGGAATGACAATAATTTTGTTATTTGCAGCATTTATTTTGTCAAGGGAAGAAGCAATCACAGCAGTAGAAAGCAGGGCGGCAAAAACAGTAAATGAAAAATGCATTGTTATTGATGCAGGGCATGGCGGTGACGATCCCGGTAAAATCGGAATTAATGGGACTTTAGAGAAAGATATTAATTTAATCATTGCCTACAAACTAAAAGCGTTGTTAGAAAGTCAGGATTATGAGGTAGTTATGACACGGACAACAGGGGAAGGTCTGTACCGGCAGGGAACAAAGAATATGAAGGTTGAGGATATGCAGAACCGGTGCAAAATCATCACAGAAACAATGCCTGTTTTTACCGTCAGCATACATCAGAACAGCTATCCGGAGGAATATGTAAAAGGTGCCCAGGTATTCTATTACGGACAGTCTAAGGAAGGGGCGGAGTTATCCAAAAAAATACAGGAAAGCTTAGTAGAAAGGCTAGACCCTGAAAATCACCGTCTGGAAAAAGCGAATGAGAGCTATTACCTGCTTAAAAAAACGCCTACGCCTACGGTAATCGTGGAATGTGGTTTTTTAAGTAACAGCGGGGAAGCAGAGCTTTTAAATACAGAAGTGTATCAGGATAAGGTCGCATTTGCTGTTATGATGGGAATTATGCAGTATTTAAGTGAAAAGTGAAAACTCTTCACTTTTTCTCGTTAATGTGGTATATTGTTGTTTATGAATACACAAATTTATAAAATAGACAGCAATGCTGTTGACAATGAAAAAATCGGGGAGGCTGCAGCAATTATCCGGGAAGGCGGATTGGTGGCATTTCCGACAGAAACAGTATATGGTCTTGGGGCGGACGCATTGAATCCGGAGGCATCAAGGAAGATATATGCAGCGAAGGGACGTCCTTCGGATAACCCGTTGATTGTGCATATTGCTGATTTTGAGGATCTGGTCCGCATTGCAGCAGAAGTGCCGCAGGAAGCAAAAAAGTTAGCAGACGCTTTTTGGCCGGGTCCATTGACAATGATTGTGAACAAGAACGGGAAAGTGCCGTATGAGACCACCGGAGGAATGGATACGGTAGCGGTTCGGATGCCGAATCATCCAGCAGCTTTAGAGCTGATTCGTAAAAGCGGCTGTCTGATTGCGGCGCCAAGTGCGAATACCTCCGGCCGGCCGAGTCCTACGTTAGCAGAGCATGTGGCGGAGGATCTGGGCGGTAAGATTCCGATGATCTTAGACGGCGGAGAGGTCGGAATTGGAATCGAGTCGACGATTATTGATCTTACAGAAGAAATTCCAATGATTTTAAGGCCCGGCTACATCACGAAAGAGATGTTAGAATCAGTGATTGGAAGGGTTCAGACAGACCCCGGCATTATTGCATCGGATTCATCTAAGAAGCCGAAAGCACCGGGGATGAAATATCGTCATTATGCACCGAAGGCCGGTCTGCTGTTAATAGATGGGAAAAAGGATGCAGTCATAGAGAAGATTAATCAGATGACAGATGAGATGCAGGCACAGGGAAAAAGAGTCGGCATTATAGGAACGGATGAAACGATTGCTGCTTATCGGGGGGACATGGTTCTTAGTATGGGGGCCAGAGAAGATGAAGATGCAATCGCGAGACATTTATATCGGATATTGAGAGAATTTGATGAGGCAGGTGTAGATGTGATCTACTCAGAGAGCTTTTCAACACCGAGAATCGGACAGGCTATTATGAACCGTCTGTTAAAAGCGGCAGGACACCAGGTGCTTGTGGTATAACAGAAGTAGCAGGGGGAAGCAGAATTGTATAATAAAATCGTATTTGTAGCGGAAAGCGGGACCTGCAGGGAGCCAATGGCAGCAGGTATATTAGGAGATATGGGATTACAGAGGCAGATAGAAATCGTACCAAGAGGACTTGTGGTATTATTTCCGGAGCCGCTGAACCAGAAGGCAGAAGCAGTTATGATCAGCAACGGTCTGCCCACGGAGGGATATATGTCCAGCCCTCTAACTGCAGAGGATTTAGAAGGCAATACGTTAGTATTGACAATGGAAAGTAAGCAGCGGCAGAAACTGTTAGAGATGTTTCCGGAAGCAGATCCTGCAAACGTGCAGGTGCTGACAGAGTATGTCGGAGATGAACTGGAAATTGTAGATCCTTATGGGGGAACACTTCAGATGTATGGACTGTGTTATGAAACACTGTTGTCTTCCATTCGGAAATTAGCAAATATTTTAAACGAAGGAGAATAGATATGTCAAAAGTAGTAGTTATGGATCATCCTTTAATTCAGCATAAGATTGGCTGGATTCGCAGAGTTGAGACAGGGTCAAAGGATTTTCGGACGCTAATCAGTGAGATTGCGATGTTAATGTGCTATGAAGCTACGAGGGATTTAAAACTGAAAGATGTAGAAATTGAAACGCCTATCTGCAAGACTACGGTAAAGGAGCTGCAGGGCAAGAAGTTAGCTGTAGTGCCGATTTTACGTGCAGGACTTGGAATGGTGGACGGTATGCTGAATCTGATTCCTGCCGCAAAGGTAGGGCATATCGGTCTCTATCGTGATCCGGACACCAAAGAACCGGTAGAATATTACTGCAAATTGCCGGAAGACTGTTCCGAGAGAGAAGTATTTGTAGTAGACCCCATGCTTGCCACCGGAGGTTCTTCTGCAGCAGCAATTCAGATGTTAAAGGATAAAGGCGTCAAGAATATACGCTTAATGTGCATTATTGCCGCTCCTGAAGGCGTGAAGCGGATGCAGGAAGCGCATCCGGACGTGGATGTATATATCGGGGCATTAGACGACCATCTCAATGAAAACTGCTATATTGTACCGGGCTTAGGAGATGCGGGTGACCGTATTTTCGGTACAAAATAAAATTAATTGCAAGGAGGAGGAGGCTTTTGAGCGATAAAAGACAGGACTATATCAGTTGGGACGAATATTTTATGGGAGTGGCAATGCTTTCTGCCATGCGTTCTAAGGATCCGAATTCTCAGGTGGGAGCCTGTATCGTAAGCGATGATAACAAGATTTTATCCATGGGCTACAACGGATTTCCGGCAGGCTGCTCTGATGATGCGTTTCCGTGGGCAAGAGAAGGGGAGCCTTTAGACAACAAATATTTGTACAGTACCCACAGTGAATTGAATGCAATTTTAAATTACCGGGGCGGAAGCTTAGAAGGGGCGAAGCTCTATGTGTCCCTATTTCCCTGCAATGAATGCGCAAAAGCCATTATCCAGTCCGGAATAAAGACGATCGTCTATGATTGTGATAAATATGCGCATACGCCGCCGGTGATTGCATCAAAGCGGATGTTTGATGCCGCAGGAGTGCGGTATTATAAGTATGAGCATACAGGCAGGGATATAAGCCTGAACGTATAATTTTGAAAGGAACCCTATGAAATACAGAAAAAATGTATATCAGTCCATTGCAATGATAACCCAGTTTGGAATTAATATGATCGTACCGATTTTATTGTGCACGCTGTTAGGGGTATATATCGGCAGGAAATTTGATATGATGATCATAGTAATTCCCTTGTTCATCATCGGGGCGTTAGCAGGATTCCGGAATATTTATATCATGGCGAAGAAAATATATGAGCAGGAGAGCGACAGGGATACAAAACATGTTAAAAAGACTCAATAAAGTACTGCCGGAGCTGATTTTGGGCATACTATTATATGGCGTGCTGGTACAAATTTTCGGTGTATGGATCGCAGAAGATAAGTTATTATATTCTACGGGTCTGTGGATAGGTATATTATTAGCAGCCGGTATGGCAATTCATATGGCAGTGGTTATCGAAGATGCAGTAAGTCTTGGCAGCAGCCGGGGGAAACTGATTACCATGTCATTAGTTCGCTATATAGCGGTGGTACTTGTGTTTGCCGGTATGATATATTTTCATTTGGGCAATCCGATTTCGGCATTTATTGGAGTGATGGGGTTGAAAATAGCTGCTTATGCGCAGCCGTTTCTTCATAAAGCTATTTTAAAACTGCAAGGAAGGGAGGAGCATCCCACGGATAAGGGGATAGAAGAATAAAAGAACAATCGAATCAAGTGTATAAGGAGGTGAGAAGATGAGCAATGCGATTTTGATGGCTTCCGGCGCAGATATTGATATTATGGTGCATGGATTGGTTTCCTATGAGGTGTTTGGACAGACATGCTGGATTACCACAACACATGTATGCGTATTGATCGTAATGATAATTCTGATTGGATTTTTCATTGCCGCCAATCGGAAGATCAAGAATGCAAAGGAAGTTCCTGACGGATTTCAGAATGTGGTAGAGCTGATTGTGGAAATGCTCGATAAAATGGTAAAAGGAGTTATGGGTATCAACTCCGCAAAATTTGCCAATTATATCAGTACTGTTTTTATCTTTATTTTAATGAGCAATATATCCGGCATTTTTGGCTTAAGGCCGCCGACGGCGGATTATGGAGTGACATTTGCATTAGGTATTATGACTTTTTGCCTGATTCAGTTCAATAAGTTCAAGCATCAAAAGGTCAAAGGGGTTTTAAAGGGCTTATGTGATCCATGGCCGATCTGGGCACCGATTAATATTATCAGTGATATTGCAGTGCCGATTTCTCTGTCGCTGCGTTTGTTTGCAAACATTTTGTCGGGAACCATTATCATGGCACTTGTATATGGATTGTTAGGCTGGATAGCAACATTCTGGCCTTCCGTGCTTCATGTGTATTTTGATTTGTTC
>CAYWXJ010000001.1:0-99403 GCA_964462405.1 uncultured Eubacterium sp. | reverse complement strand
GACCGTACTGCATGGAGATGGCGCAAGCTTAAGCCAGGGACAGAGACAGCTGCTTGCCATTGCAAGAGCAGCGGTTGCAGATCCTCCGGTGTTGATTTTAGACGAAGCTACCAGCTCCATTGATACCAGAACGGAAAAAATCGTGCAGGATGGCATGGATAAGCTGATGAGAGGCAGAACCACCTTTGTAATTGCCCACAGGCTTTCTACCGTTAAGAACAGTGATTGTATCGTTGTATTAGAAGGGGGAAGAATTATAGAAAAGGGAACCCATGACCAACTGTTAGAAGAAAAAGGAAAATACTATCAGCTTTATACAGGAAATAGTATTACTTCATAATGTATACTTTTTGTTGCGCAAATATAGAAAAAGCAGTAAACTATTACCGTTGAAGCGAAAATGACCACGCCATCATGACGTGGTTATTTTTCACATGAAATATAGATTTGATTTTGTATGGGAGGTAGCTGACTTGTATATGATAAAAATGCAGGCTGCATGTTTATGCATTATGCTGATGATGGCAGTCTATTGTAGGAGAAGAAGGTATTTAAATACCCGTACATCGCGGGTTTATCGAAAGATACAGAAGGTTGTGATTGCAAATCTGATATTTGATATAATTACCGTATATACAGTCAATCATTTAGAAGAGCTTCCAGCATGGTGCAACCGGCTTGCACATATTCTGTTCATAGGTTCTTCGGAGCTGATCTTATGGCTTTTAGTCCAGTATATCGCGCTTTTAGTAGAAAATGAAAAAATGAATAAAAGGGTGGTACGTCTTTTGACGGATATTCCGTTTTTTAGCGGTTTAGCAGTTACGATTGCAGTGCCCTTTGAATATGTAAAAACACCAAAAGGTAATTATTCCTATGGAGCACCGGTTTATGTGTGCTTTGGCATTATAGTATGTTATCTGGCAGTCATCTGTGGCTTGGCGGCAGCTTTCCATAAAAGTATCAGCAGGGAAAAGAAGAAGACGATTATTCCGTCGGCTGCGATTATATTGTGTGCTGCACTGCTTCAGTATTTTTTCCCGACACTGTTAGCTAGCAGCCTCGGTATGACTTTGATCGTATTCTGCATTTTTTTTACAAGAGAAAATCCGGAGAACTTTTACAATAACGAAACAGGAATGGAAGACGAAGAATGCTGCCGGGCGATGCAGGGAGAAAAAGTTGAATTTTTGCAGGGGTATTATTTTAGCCGTCCTTTAACGGCAGAGAAGTTAGAAGAGGAGTTTTTGTATGAAAAAATTGGATGAGATTATTGAGCATATCGGACATGAGCATGTATATATACAGACTCATAATTTCCCGGACCCAGATGCCATTTCCTGTGCCTTTGGGCTGCAGAAGCTGTTAGCTCAGAAAGGCATCAAAGCTACGATTTGTTATAAAGGTAAGATAGACCGGTATAATACGTTAAAATTAATTGAGTTTTTAGACATCCGCCTGGAAAATTTAGAGGAAATCGAAGATCAGTTAGAGGAAGAGGATGAAGTTATTTTAGTGGATGCCCAGAAGGGAAAT
This sequence comes from uncultured Eubacterium sp., assembly GCA_964462405.1. Taxonomy (GTDB): domain Bacteria; phylum Bacillota; class Clostridia; order Lachnospirales; family Lachnospiraceae; genus Roseburia_B. Next base: position 97,867 of record CAYWXJ010000001.1, on the reverse strand, counting down.
TCCAATATCATTGATATGACAGGTACAGAAATTATTTGTATCGACCATCATCCTACCTTTGAAAAAGCGGAATACCGGTATGCGGATATTCGACCGGAATATGGTGCCTGTGCCACCATGATAGCAGAATATTTCTTTGAGAGCGAGATACCGATGGATACCAGGACGGCAACGGCATTAAGCTATGGAATCCGCAGTGATACAGACAGACTTTCCAGAGGAACCTGTAAAAAGGATTTAGAGATGCTGTATCGGATGTATGATATGAGCGACCAGATTATGATACAGATGCTTGAGAACCGTGAATTGTATTTTGAAGATTTGATGGCATACTCGAAGGCCATTGAAAATATCCGGGTATATGAAAAGGTCAGCTTTACAAGTACAGGAGAGAATTGCCCGGAAGCGTTGATTGCAAGTGTATCCGATTTTATGCTGGCTTTGGTAGAGGTAGAATTTTCTGTTGTTTATGCCATTCAGAAGAATGGAATTAAATTATCCGTCCGCAGTGAAGAAGGCAGGCATGACGCCGGCAGGATAACAAGCCATGCATTGCGGGGACTTGGCAATGGGGGCGGACATGCCGCAATGGCGGGCGGATTTATCCCGCTGGCAGGAAAAGATGAGCGGGTAGAGGAGATTATCAGTATTGTTCAGGAAAGAATCTTGGAGGAAGTAAAAATATTGTAGGAATATTACAATAGCAGTCACAGGCTTCGGGCAGGGTAACAGTTCAGCCTTTCGGCTTCACTGTTACTGAATCCGTCCATTTAAAGTTGCCTACGGCAAGGGGCGGATTCACGCTCGGAAAAATCTACATATTCTTACGGGCTTTGCAGCAAGTGCAAAGTCCTACGCTGAACTGTTACCGGGCAGGATTTCATAGCCTGCAATTTCATTGTCACGAACCGGAAATTGCGTTATGATATAATTAAAAAATTGCCGATAAGGATTATAATCCATGGACGAAACAGAGAGAAGAGAACGATTAATATACGAGAGAAAAAGAGCTGCAATTCGTGCCGCAAAAAGGAAAAAGCGTAGGCGGGAGCTGCAGATAAAAATAATGCTTGTGGTTTTTGCAGCAGTGATGATCTTTGTCACAGGCAGAGAAATCCGAAAAATCACCGCAGCACAGAAAACAGAACCTGCAGCAGAAGAAATTGCCGTACCGGAAAAGAAGATACATACACCGCCGGAATATGATGTACAACTTTTGAGCATTAATGAATATTCCAGACCGGGCATTCCGTTAGAGGAAGTCAGGGGCATTGTCATACATTACACGGCAAACCCGGGAACAACGGCGCAGCAGAATCGGGATTATTTTGAAGGATTAAGCCTTTCAAAGGAAACATATGCCAGCAGTCACTTTGTGATTGGATTAGAGGGAGAACTGATCCAGTGTATTCCATGCAGTGAAATTGCTTATGCTTCTAATGACAGAAATGCAGATACAATAGCTATCGAATGCTGTATTCCGGATGAAACAGGAAAATTTACGGAGGCTGCTTATGATACTTTAGTACATCTTACCGCATGGCTGATGGGAAGATATGATCTTGAAATTGAAGACGTTATCCGCCACTATGATATTACAGGGAAAGACTGTCCGAAGTATTATGTGGAAAATCCCTCTGCATGGAGCACGCTGAAAACAGATATTTGCAATTATATAGAGAGTTATGGGACAGAAGGAAGTTGATAATTTTGCGTTTTGTGATTAACGTCCGTCAGCCTGTGTCTGTATATACTCATGTCAGACCCGCTTTCATTTCGGGGAAAGCGCAGAATACTTGCCAAATGAAGAGGAATAAAGTAAAATAAATCTAAGTTAGTTATAATATGCAGCGCAGCAGCAAAACAGAAGGGAAAACGATGATAGACAGGCTTTTTGAACAGATTAGACAGCAGGAAGATGTGCGTGCGGCACTGAGTGCACTTCGGGCAGCTATAAAAGAAGAGGCAAATTACAGATATGCAGCAGAGCTGATGGAAGACGGGGAAGTATTAGAGCCTCTGCTTGCTTCTGAAGATGCAAAGGTACGCAAGAATGCCGCTGCATTGATTGGAGATTTGGAGATTACAGAATTAGCGGAAGCTTTGTTCCTGGCATATCAAAAAGAAGAAACGCTTTTTGTTCGGGCGACACTTTTGCAGGCACTGGAAAAGACCAATGCGTACCCATATTTAGAGCGTTTACAGGAACATTATGAAGTGCTGTGCGCTACAGAAGCAGAAGAACAGGAAAAGAAGCATATCCGGGAAGAGCTGCATGCATTGGAGCGGATTTTACGCAGAGAAGGAAAGTATGTACACCATACGTTTACCGGCTGGAAGCAGAAGCTTACGATTCTTCTTACCACCAATCCGAAGTATAGCAGACTGACAGCAGAAAAGCTTCATGCATACCGTAAGGGGCTGACTTCCCTTGGAGTGAAGGCAGTTGTGGACAACCTCAGTGAAGTCGTGCAGATTCGGACATTCCGGGAATTGTTGTTTCCGATTCGTTTAAAAAGTGAATTAAGCTTAGAGGACGGATGGACAGCCTTCGGGGAGGCATTGGCTGCTTCTAAGCTGCTTACCTTATTGGAGTGTTGCCATAAGGAGCCGGCACCTTTCTATTTTCGGATCGATATGAAGGGAGGAATTTCTTTAGAAGAGCGGAGCCGTTATATCAAACGGGCAGCCGCAGTAATTGAAGAAAATAGCGGCCGTAAGCTGTTAAATTCTCCGGATGAATATGAATTTGAAATCCGGCTGTTTTTCGATAAAGAGAAGAAGATACATGTATTTTTAAAAATGTACACCATACCCATGGAGCGTTTCTCTTATCGGCAGGAAACGATAGCGGCATCCATTCAGCCCTCTGCGGCGGCAATGCTTATGGAGCTTGCGAAGCCTTATTTAAAAGAACGGGCGCAGATTTTAGACCCCTGCTGCGGTGTGGGAACCATGTTGATAGAGCGGAATAAGCTGGTTTTGGCAAGAGAGAATTATGGAATTGACATTTTTGGGGAGGCTGTGGAGAAGGCAAGAATCAATGCGGCAAGAGCAGGAATGCGGATAAATTTCATTCATAGGGACTATATGGATTTTAAGCATGAATATCTCTTTGATGAACTGATTGCCAATCTGCCCGTCAGAGGGAAAAAGACGAAAGAAGAGCAGGATTTGTTCTATCGAAGATTTTTTGATAAATCAGAGGAGATATTAGCACCGGGCGGTGTAATGATATTATATTCCAATGAAAATGGCTTCATAAAAAAGCAGCTCAGGCTGCACCCAGGTTATAAATTGTATCAGGAATATAAGATTTCTGAAAAAGAACAGTTCAATTTGTACATCATCGGAGTAAGGGAGAATTAAAATGGTATTTTCAGAAAGTGGGAATGGGAAAATGAGTGATAATTATGATGGGGAGATACTAGACAGAGAAATGATACAGATTTTGCAGGATGCATTCTGCAAAGCGGATCAGGTCTATTGTATCTGCATGAGCAAGACGAAAGAAGCAGTAACAGAAGCCTTTGGAAGTACCGAAGAATGGAATTGGATAAAAGAACATTTGAATAAAGATGAACATGCAGATTTTTGGCACAGACTTTTAGGAGACGGGATTGAAAATGTATTAGAGGATGAAACCTCTTGTCCGTATGCGAAGGTCTGCGGTCTTGCAATCCGTTTAAGCGATAAGACGAAAGCAGTGTGGATTGTTATCGGTTTTTTGAAGGAAAAAATTCACACAGAGGATGAAGTGCCGTCCTGTATTATGACAACAACGGAAGAGCGTTACTACAAATCCTTAGAACTCTTAGATACCTTGTCGAGACAGTATTTTTCTGCGAAACTAGGGGAACTGATGTTAATGAAGGAGTTTCGCAAGAGCAGAGATTCCCAGAAAGTCATGGAGGCAGAATTAAAGCGAAGTCTGACCATGACGAATATTGTTCGTATGCTGGAGTCAGAAGAGAGCTTTACGGTAGTTGCAGAAGAGATATTGTCCGATGTGTGTGATTATCTGGATTTATCAGATGCAGAATTAGTTCGTAAAGAAAAAGAGGGAAATCATTTAGAGGTTATCTGTACCCACGGGGAGGTTGAGGAAAAAGATTCGGGGACAGTGGAGGAATGCCCGTATTTTACCGGAAAGCCCTATATGATTTCTTCTGATTCTACCCTGCCGGATGCATTCGGAAGCTTTCTTGCAAAGAATCAGATCAAAGCAGCGGTTTATCTTCCGATTGAAGTGGACGGTCAGACCAATATGTATATTAATTTCTGTCACAGGGAGAAAGAATGGAACTGGAGCATGGCAGAAATTAAATTTTTAAACGATGTAAAGCGGATTATACAAAGCGTATTATCGAAAAGAATCGCTCAAAATTCACTGGCAACTTCTTATGCTTCTTTAGATGCAATTTTGGAAAATGTGGGCTGCGGTATTTATGTTTGTGATCCGAAAGATAATAGTATCCTCTATACGAATCAATCCTTCCGGGAATTTTTCAAAAACGAGGAGCGGACAGAGAATTTAAGGCATATTTTAAAGGGCGGATGTGCTTATACGGAGTACTATTCCGAAGAGGATAACCGCTGGTTTGATGTACACAGCTCTAAGATTAACTGGGTAGATGGAAGAACGGTAATGCTTTATACCATTTATGAGGTGACGGATAAGAAGGTGTATCAGCAGAAGATAGAACGTCAGGCGAATAATGATTTTCTGACAGGATTATATAATCGTATGCGCTGTGAACATGATTTGCAGCATTTTATCAAACAGACGAAGGAAATCGGCGGGCAGGGCGCGCTTTTATATATTGATTTGGATGATTTTAAGCATATCAATGATGGACTTGGACATCAGTATGGAGATATACTGTTACAGGCAGTTTCCCATAGTTTACAAAAAATATCGGGAATTGAGAGTACTTGCTACCGTATGGGCGGAGATGAATTTATTATTATTGTGACCCATGCACAGTACAATATGTTAAAGAGAATTTTGGAAGAAATCCGCAGTGTGTTTATGAAGCCATGGTTTTTAAAGGGTGGAGATTATTACTGTACTATGAGTATGGGCGTTGTACGTTTTCCGATGGATGGGGACCGGGTAGATGATTTGATCCGAAAAGCGGATATTGCTATGTACCAGGCAAAGAAGACAGGTAAGAACCGGATCGAATATTATGATGAAAATGCAGAGTCTAGTTCCTTTAAGCGACTGGACTTAGAGAATAAGATGCGGAATGCTACGATGGATGCCTGCAAGGAGTTTACAGTCTTTTTCCAGCCGATTGTGGGCATAGACGGAGTTTGCCAGGGAGCGGAAGCATTGATACGCTGGAGATCCGATGGCATGGGTTTGATTTCGCCGTCAGAGTTTATTCCTTTAGCAGAATATTTAGGACTGATTCATCCGATTGGTGATTTTGTCTTAGAAGAAGCATGTCGTCATTTGAAGTACTGGAATGATATGGGACATCCTGATTATCAGGTGAATGTCAATCTTTCTGTGGTACAGCTTCTTCAGAATGATATTGTAGAAAAGATTCAGAGGGTAATTGAAGAGAGCCGTATCATACCGAAAAATCTTGTACTGGAAGTGACGGAAAGTCTTGCCGTGAATGATATGATCCGTATGAAAAAGATTTTGAAGCAGATTAAGCAGCTTGGTGTGAGGGTTGCTTTGGATGATTTCGGAACCGGATATTCTTCCTTAAATCATATCAGGGAGATGCCCCTTGATATTATTAAGATTGACCGCTGCTTTATTATTGATATTGGAAAGGACGAATTCTCGGAATCCTTTGTAAAAATGGTAGCGGAGTTAGCGGCGACAATCGGCGTCATTGTCTGTGTAGAAGGTGTGGAAACAAAAGAACAGTATGAGGCACTTTCTACAATGAGAATCCAGCAGATTCAGGGATTCTATTATGACAGACCGATGAATGCGGAATTGTTTGAGCGGAAATACATGTAAAAATATACCTGTTTTTTAGACACCGGAGAAGTGAGAGGAGCATACTTGTATTAGTGAAAGATTCCACTTCTTTGGTGTTATTTTATTTGCATGATACGTCATTATATATTACAATACATCCGTGAGTCAGATGTGTTGCGGATAAATCAATGAAAAATATTATATTAAACTTGTCAGACGTTGTTTGACAGACAATAGAAAGGGGCATTTTCGATGAGGGATACATCAGAAAATAAACCATTAAAGCATATATGCATAGGAATACTCGCCCATGTGGACGCGGGCAAGACCACACTATCCGAGGGACTTTTATATACCAGCGGTATGATAAGGAATTTAGGCAGAGTGGACAGGCAGGATGCCTTCTTGGATACAGACGTCATGGAACGGGAGAGGGGAATTACGATTTTTTCCAAGCAGGCAGTATTAAAGCTGCCGGAGCTTACAGTGACGCTGTTAGATACGCCGGGACATGCGGATTTTTCCGCAGAGATGGAGCGTACCCTGCAGGTATTAGATTATGCCATCTTAGTAATCAGCGGGGCTGACGGCGTGCAGGGACATACGAAGACCCTGTGGCATTTGTTGAATAAATATAAAATTCCGGTTTTCCTGTTTATCAATAAAATGGACCAGCCGGGAACCGATGCTGCCCTGCGGTTAGCAGAGTTAAAGCAGCAGCTTTCCGACAACTGCGTGTCCTTTGAGAGGACAGATACGGAAGGCTTTTATGAAGAGGCTGCCATGTGCAGTGAGGAAGCTTTAGAGACGTTTCTTAAAAACGGAAGCATAGGGAAAAATATCATCTGCAGGATGATTGCAGAGCGTAAGCTATTTCCCTGTTATTTTGGTTCTGCATTAAAGCTTACGGGCGTAGAAGCGTTTTTGCAGGGAATCTGTGGGTTTACGATGGAAAAAGCGTACCCTGCAGCGTTTGGTGCAAAGGTATTTAAAATTGCAAGAGATGAGTCAGGAAACAGACTGACCTATTTGAAGGTGACCGGGGGCAGTCTGAAGGTAAAGACGCTTTTAAGCAATGCATCTGCCGAGATACAAAATCCGGATGATATTTGGGAAGAAAAAGTCAACCAGATTCGGATTTATTCCGGGGAGAAATACGAAGCGGCAGCAGAGGCGCCTGCCGGGGCAGTCTGTGCGGTGACCGGACTTACAAAGACCTATGCCGGAGAGGGACTTGGAATCGAGGCAGCGTCTGCAGAGCCGGTATTAGAACCGTTATTGACTTACCGGATTTTATTGCCGGAGGACTGTGATGCGGCACAGGTACTTCCGAAACTGCGGCAGCTAGAAGAGGAAGAACCCCAACTGCATCTGATCTGGAATGAAGTGCATCAGGAAATTTTAGTACAGGTGATGGGCGAGGTACAGACAGAGATTTTAAAAAGACAGATTTATGACCGGTATGGAATCGGAATTGCGTTTGATACCGGACATATTCTTTATAAAGAAACCATAGCGGATACTGTAGAAGGCGTGGGACATTTTGAACCGCTGCGTCATTATGCAGAGGTACATCTTCTCTTAGAACCTTTAGAGCGGGGAAGCGGTATCGTATGTGCCGCAGACTGCAGCGAAGATATTCTCGATAAGAACTGGCAGCGGTTGATTCTGACCCATTTAGAAGAAAAAGAGCATATCGGTGTGCTGACGGGTTCTGCCATTACCGATATAAAGATTACATTAACGGCAGGAAGAGCGCACCAGAAGCATACGGAGGGCGGCGATTTCCGTCAGGCGACTTACCGGGCGGTCCGGCAGGGCTTAAAGCAGGCGCAGTCCGTTCTTTTAGAACCCTTCTATGAATATCGTTTAGAAGTGCCGGAGGGCACTGTCGGAAGAGCCATGACAGATATTGAAATGCGCAGAGGAACCATGGAAGGACCGGAAATACAGAACGGAACGGCGGTACTTACGGGAAAGGCTCCGGTTGCATTGTTTTGTGAATATGCCAAAGAGGTAGCTGCATATACAAAGGGAAGCGGAAAACTGTTTTTAAGCTATGGAGGTTATGATGTCTGTCATAATCCAGAGGAAGTAATTGCGCAGATCGGTTATGATTCGGAAGCAGATTCAGAGAATCCTACCGGTTCCGTATTCTGTGCCCATGGAGCAGGTTTTCTTGTGGAGTGGAACCGGGTGCCGGAGTTTATGCATGTAGAAAGCGTCCTGACAAAGAAAAGTATGGAAGCTGTATCCGTTTTTCGGACAGATACCCGGAATACATACAAAGAAGAGGAATGGCTTGCCGCAGAAGAGGTAGATGCGATTTTAGCGAAGACCTTTGATGCGAACAGGCGTGACAAATCTCTTCCTAAGAAAGGCTACAAGACCAGCAAACGGGTAGTATCAAAGCGTGCGGAGAGCACACCTTACCGGGCGGCAAAGAAGGAAGAACCAAAGGAAGAATACCTCTTAGTTGACGGTTATAATATCATACATGCATGGAAAGAGTTAAAGGAGCTTTCCGATACCAATATGGACGGCGCGAGGGGAAAATTGTTAGATATTTTAAGCGATTATCAGGGTATGAAAAAATGTCATCTGATCGTTGTGTTTGATGCCTATCGTGTGGCAGGTCATAAAACAGAGATTTTTGATTATCATAATATTCATGTAGTCTATACGAAAGAGGCAGAAACGGCAGATGCTTATATAGAGAAATTTGCCCATGAGAACGGCAGGAAATATCATGTTACCGTAGCCACTTCCGATGGCTTAGAACAGATAATTATCCGTGGAGCAGGCTGCCTTCTGTTATCAGCAAAAGAGCTTTTGCAGGAGATCAGCACGGCAAAGCAGCAGTTATCAGAACTGCATGTGACAGTTCCTGCGGGAAACCGCAGTTATCTGTTAGACGAGGTGCCTGAAGAAATAACAGAACAATTAAAGGCAATGGCAATCGAAAGAGAGGAAAAAATATGAAGAAAATAGGGAAAAAAATTGTGATTATTTTGATTTTACTTGTGATCCTTGGCATTTATTATTATATCACCCTTCCTGCAATCAATATTCATTCCGAAGGGTTCTGGCAGTGCCTGCTGTTTTTGACGGTACTGCTGATTGCGGGCTATGTGCTGGTAAAATCCCGCAAAGAATATAAAAAGCATGGAAAAAATATGGAATTAAAAGAACTGCTTTGCAAGTTAAAGCTGGTAAAGGCAGGAATTGCAGTATTTGTACTGATTGGAGTCATTTATTTAGCAGGGGCAATTCTCTCCTCGCCCATTGTCAATGCCTCTAAATATCAGAAGCTGCTTACCGTAGAGAACGGAGATTTTTCTTCGGATATTCAGGAAGTCAGCTACAAAACCATTCCGCTTTTAGATAAAAGCTCCGCAGAGCTTTTAGGAAACCGCAAGATGGGAAGCATGGTAGATATGGTATCCCAGTTTGAAGTGGGAAGCGACTATACGCAGATCAACTACAACGACAGGCCGGTGCGTGTAACTCCCCTTGTATATGCCAGCGGAATCAAATGGCTGACCAATCAGAGCGAGGGAATACCCGCATATATTATGATCGATATGGCAACACAGGATACCCAGTGTGTGAAATTGACCGAAGAGATCCGTTATTCCAAATCCGAATATTTTAACCGGAATATTTACAGACATTTAAGATTCCATTATCCGACTTATATATTTGACGATCAGATTTTCTTTGAAATCAACGACGACGGAATCCCGTATTGGGTCTGCCCGGTCAAGCAGTTTCATATCGGTCTGTTCGGCGGACAGACCGTAGGGAAGGCAGTGCTCTGCAATGCTATTACCGGAGAGTGTGAAGAGTATGCAGTAGATGAGGTACCGACCTGGGTGGATAAGGTTTATTCTGCAGAGCTTTTGACAAAGCTTTATAATTATTACGGAACATTAAAGCACGGATATTTTAACAGTATTTTAGGACAGAAGGATTGTCTGCAGGCAACCAATGGCTATAATTATATTGCGCTTGATGATGATGTATGGGTATACACCGGAATTACCTCTGTCAGCGGGGATCAGTCCAATGTAGGATTTGTACTGATGAATCAGCGTACCATGGAAACAAAGTTCTATACGGTAGAAGGAGCCATTGAAGACTCTGCTATGTCCTCCGCAGAAGGGCAGGTGCAGAACTTAGGCTATCAGGCAACCTTCCCGCTGCTTTTAAACATTTCCGGGGAACCGACGTATTTTATGGCATTGAAGGACGGCGCAGGTCTGGTTAAGAAATATGCCATGGTAAACGTACAGAAATATCAGTGGGTTGCTATCGGAGATACGGTTGCGGAATGTGAAAAATCATATGTAAAGCTGCTTGTTACCAACGGAATTTCAAAGAGTGAAAGCAGCGGCGTTTTTGAAACGGCAAAGGGAAAAATTGCTTCCATTGCTCCGGTGGTCATCGACGGAAATACCCACTATTATGTCTGCTTAGAGCAGTCTGATGAGATATTTGATGTGAACGTGGCGGATACTACATTGGTGGAAATCGTAAAATACGAAAAGGGAGATATAATTTCTTTTGAATATGAAATGGCGGAATCCGGTATCTGTACCGTAATGTCCATGCAATAGATAAAATCCCGTAACCGGAAAAGTACAGAATAGCTGCGAAGGAAAGGCTGATACGACAATGACAGGAAACTTAACTATAAAAACTATGACAGAGCATACAGTAACCGCATATTTTGATTTGGAATTTTGCAATGAGCGTATCAGCCGGCACAATGTGCCTGTGGCAATCGGTGTCAGCTACCGCCGTGGTGAGGAAGAAATCGGAACCTACTATTCCCTTATCTGGTGCGGAGATGATTTGGAACTTTGGCAGGAGCAGTTAGACCATATCGGCTACAGTAAAATATTGCTGCGTAACTACGGAAAACCGATGGAAGAGGTGACGGAAGAGCTGATGGCTTGCCATGAAAAATATCAGCCCAAATTGTATATTTCCTTTGGAAAGCAGGATGAGGATCTGATGGGATTAGAGGAGCTTACGCCAAGGCAGCGGGAGAAACTGCACAGCCATAAGGCATACTTAAAGAAGAACCGGCAGCTGTATCAGAGGTATGAAAAAGGCTTCTGATATTCTGCGAAAAGGTGGAAAATTTTCATAAATAGGTTCCTAAATTAGACAACTCAGCTAATTTTATTGAATTAAAAAAAAGTGGGTGCTAGTATGAACATACAAAATTTATCCGGGAAATTTTAAATGACTTATGGAGGGTAAAACGTATGAATAACAGCAGCTATTACATCAATGAAAAAGAGGAGTTTGTGATTGAGGAATATAATCAGAAAAAACCGTTTTCGAGTTTTCTTCCGGCTGTTTCAGGGTTGTATGGAAAGCCTATGTGGGCATATTATGTGAACCGCGGTCAATGTATGGCTACTTTTGGCGTAAATAATAAAGATTATTCCATTATGGAATTTTTGCCTGCAAACAAGGCATACCGCCAGACTGCACTGCAGGGATTCCGTACATTCCTGAAAATAAAAAAAGCAGACGGAAACGCGATTTTTTATGAACCTTTCCGGGATATGCAGGGAGATAAAACGCAGAATGTGCATCAGAGGATGCGGATTACATCTTATGATTTTAAATTAGAAGATATTAATGAAACATTAGGAATCAAGACTGAGGTGATGTTCTGTACACTTCCAAACGAGTGTATTCCGGGATTGATCCGTCAGGTAAAAATAGAAAATATCGGCAATGAGCCGTTATCGGTGGAAATTGCAGATGGACTAACCGTAATCATACCTTATTATTTGATTAATCAGGATATGAAGAATGAGAGCAATCTTCGCCAGGCATGGATGAGCGCGGATATGGACGACGGACTTCCGTTCTACCGTATTAAGGCGCTTCCTTATGATACGGCGGAAACGGTACTTTTAGAGGGCGGCAATTTTTATCTGAACTTTAATTTTAAGGAAGACAAATGGAACCCTTCGAAGACGATTGTAGACCCGTCGCTTCTTTTTGGCAATGTGACAGATTTTACATATCCTGCAGCCTTTTTAGCAGACGATTTTAAAGTGCCGGAAAAACAGGTAAGTGTAGGTTATACACCATGCGGATTCGGCTGCAAGACTATCACATTGAATCCGGGAGAAATCGATACAACAGATACATTGATTGGAAGTGCGCTGAGTTTTGCACGTTACCAGGAGTTCTTAAAGGAGAAGATGAAGCCAGATTATATTTCCTCTAAGATTGCAGAGAACAGGGAATTGATCGAGCGTACCAAACGTCATGCGTTTACTTCAAGCAGTTCTAAGAATTTAGATTTATATATGGGGCAGACCTTTATGGATAACTATCTGCGCGGCGGATACCCCATTAAGGTCGGCAATGGAAAACATGTGCTGTATGTATATTCCAGAAAGCATGGTGATTTGGAAAGAGAGTACAATTTTTTCCAGGTAGATTCCACGAATTATTCCCAGGGAAATTCCAATTTCCGTGATGTAAACCAGAATCGCCGGAATGATGTATACTTCTTCCCGTTTACCGAAGCTTCCGGGATTAAGACCTTCTTTAACCTACTGCAGTTAGACGGATATAATCCGCTGGTACTCAATGGTTCCCGTTTTGAGGTAAAAGAAGAAGCTGTCTGCAGAGAGATCGTGGAAAAATATTTTGATAAAGACAAAACGGCAGACATAGAACAGTTTCTTTCGAACGCTTTTACACCCGGCTCGCTTTTAATGTACATGGAACAGATACAGGCATCCGTAAAGGATGGAATGACAGATAAGTTTTTGAATGATTTACTGGAAAACTGTATCAAAGAAGATTACGCGACCTTCCAGGAGGGCTATTGGGTAGACCACTGGACCTACAATACAGATTTGTTAGAGCAGTTCATAGCAGTATATCCGGACAGATCAGAAAGCATCTTATTTGATGACATGGATTATACATACTATGACAATGATGAATTTGTCGTACCAAGAGAAGAAAAATATGTGCTGACAGAAGCAGGCGTAAGACAGTACAGTGCCGTACAGAAGGTACAGGAAAAGTCAGAAATGATGAAAGGAAGGGCTTTTCGTCCGAATCAGGTCAGGACAGAGAAAGGAAACGGAGAAATTTATCATTGCTCTCTGATCTCAAAGATACTTGTACTGCTGACAAATAAAATGGCAGCTCTCGATGCAGAAGGAATGGGAATTGAAATGGAAGGCGGAAAGCCGGGCTGGTGTGATGCGTTAAATGGTCTTCCGGGAATCATTGGTTCTTCCATCAATGAGAGTGCTGAAGTCCGCCGGCTCGCAGCAATGATGCACGGAATTCTTTTGAAAACAGATGACAGCAGAAAGATCATGATTCCCACAGAAGCGAAGAGATTCTTTGAAAGTATTCTGTATTTGCTGAGAAACGGAGCATCCGGTATGGATTACTGGAATGCAGCAAACGATGTCAAAGAGCTTTACCGCAGGGAAATCATGTTTGGAATTGAAGGAACGGAAGCAGCGGTAGAGGTTTCCGTTGCAAGGGAATTTTTAGAGGATGCTGTTGCACATTTAGATCAGGGCTTAGAAAAAGCTTATAATCCAGAAACCGGAGTATATGATACTTATTTTATCAATGAAGCGGCAGAATATGAGGTGTTAAAGAACGAAGACGGAACTGACCGCTTGAATATTACAGGACTTCCGTTAGTGCATGTGTCCGAATTTAAGACAAGAGCGATTCCGCCGTTCTTAGAAGGACAGGTGCATATGATGCGGGCGTATCCGGCTGTGTCTGAAAAGCTGCATGAAGCAGTAAAGCAAAGCGGTATCTATGATGCAAAATTGGATATGTTTAAAGTCAATGCCAATATCATGGAAGAAACAAAGGAGATCGGACGGCAGAATGTATTTCCAAGAGGCTGGCTGGAAAATGAAGCTGTATTTCTTCATATGGAATACAAATATTTTCTTGAACTGCTGCGGTCCGGATTATATGATGAGTTTTCCCATTATCTTCAGACCTCATTCATACCATTTTTAGACCCGGCAACGTACGGAAGAAGCATTTTGGAAAATTCTTCCTTTATTGCAAGCTCTGCGCATCCGAATGAGAGCCTTCACGGAACCGGATACCAGTCACGATTGACCGGGGCTTCCACAGAAATGCTGAATATGTGGCGCATTATGACTGTGGGAATGAAACCGTTTGTATTAAATGAGAAAAAAGAGCTTTGTCTGAAATTAGAACCAAAGCTTCCGGGCTGGCTGTTTACCGAAGAAAAGAAGCAGGTGCCTGTTTACACGGCAGATGGTGAGCATACCTTTGTTCAGAAGGAGAATACATTTGCATTTTACCTGTTAGGAGAAACGCTTACCATATACCAGAATGAAAAACGTATCAATACCTATGATGCGGATGCAAAGATTGTACGGATTGATCTTTATAAAGAAGGACTATTGATCACCAGTATTGCCGATCCCATCGTTCCTGCGCCATATGCAGAAGAGATCCGGGCAGGAATGTTTGACAGAATTGAAATTACGATTCAATAAGAAGAGCAGAAAGGAAGCAGATAAAATGAGCAGTGATTTAAAGAATATTATCGATTATGATAGAAACGGTTTTATCATTCATGGAAAACATGAATTTCTGATTGGCGGAGAATTTCATTATTTCAGGGTTCCGGCAGCTATGTGGGAGGACCGTCTTCAGAAAATGAAGGCAACAGGCGCAAACCTGATTTCCGTATATATTGCATGGAATATGCATGAGCCGGAAGAAGGAAAACAGATCTGGGACGGGGATTACGATTTAGACCGTTTCTTAACATTATGTGAGAAATATGGTTTCTATGTACTGATTAAACCGGGCCCATACATCTGTGCAGAATTAGACTTCGGCGGTCATCCGGACTGGTTAATTAAGAAAGTTGCCAACAAAGAATTTCGTATCCGTATGTTAGATGAGAAATATCTGGATCTGTGCAAATACTGGTATAAATCCGTTGCTGAGCAGATCAATTCTCATCTGATTACGAACGGCGGAACGATTATTGCAGCTCAGGTAGAGAATGAGTACGATCACTTAATGGAATATGGGGAAGAGCCGATTTCCGTAGAAGACGCAGTAAAATATTTTATGTTCTTAAAAGACGCAATGGAGGAATACGGAATCAATATTCCGAAATTTGCAAACGAAGCAGAATTTTTAAGAGGAAAAGGCATCATTGATACCCGTACATATTATCCGAATATTCCGGGATTATGGATGTCTGAATATGAACGTTTTGAACAGAAATTATTAGATTCCAAAGTAACACAGAGCGATGCACCTGTTATGATTCTGGAATTACAGGCAGGATGGTTTTCACAGATTGGTGAGCCGACATATATTCCGGGTGTGGATGTGGTAGAAGGAGTATCGAAGAGTGTATTTATCACAGGAGCCTCTATTGTAAACTATTACATGATGGTAGGCGGTACCACATTCCCATTCATCGGCGGACGTGGAGATGTTGCTTTAGGCGGATATGGTAATATTACAAGTTATGATTTCGGCGGAGCACCGGTTGGTGAGACAGGTGAATTAAATAAAGATAAATATTACTGGATCAAAGGTTTTATCCGTTTTGCAAAAGAGTTCTCTCATATCATCGCTGAGAGTGACGGAAAAGAATTTATGAAAATTATCGCAGGCGGTGAAAACATTGCAGTATTAAATAATGACGGTTCATTCTTAGATTCCTCCATTGATAAGGCATACGAGAACTTCACAACTTATCAGGAAGGAAATGAGAACGGAAGATTCTTCTTTGTCCGCAACGTAGAAGAAGCTGACAAACCAGTTGTCATCAAAGTTCCGGCAGAATTAAATGACCGTGAATACATTTTTCATACTGTGATTAAAGCAAGCCAGACCCGTATGTTCCCGGTTGCATTCAGGATTCCTGGAACAGAAGTAAAACTGAACTATTCCATTTCAGAAATCTGGATGACTCAGAAATACGACAAAGAGACAGCAGTTGTAATGTATGGAACAGCAGGAACACAGGGTGAGATGTGCTTAAATATTCCGGCTGATCAGGTTACTGTTATCGGCGGAGATGTGAAAAAATATGATATTGGAAACGGCAATACGATCGTATCCTATACACATGGCAGCACGATTATCATCAAAGCGGCAGATGTACGTTTCTTCATCTTAGAAGAATCCATGATCGGACGTGTGGATGCATTAAAGGACGGACTTTTATTCCATAATGCATATTATCTGGAAAATATAAATGAAACAGACAGCGGCATTGAACTGGATGTTCAGGTCAAAGAAGATGCAGATATGCAGTTTAAGTTCTATCCAATGAACGAAGGAAGTGAAGTGAAATCCGCATCCTTAAACGGAACGGAGCTTGCCCTTGAAAAATGCAGCTGCGGTATGCAGATTACTTCTTTTGAAACAGCAAAATTTGCAGACCGTCCGGCAGTAAACTGGACGTCGGGATGGAAATACTGTGCGGACAGCAAAGAAATTACAGATGCGTTTGATGATTCTGACTGGAAATATTTAGAGAAACCAATTTCCTTAGAAGAAGTAGATATGTTCAAGCATGGCTACTACTGGTACAGAACACAGTTTGAAGTAAAAGACGACGTAGATGCCGGATATTTATACTTCAAGCATAATGATACTGACCGTTATCTGCTGTACATCAATGGGGAACTGGTATTCCGCGCCCGCAATAAATCCATTGACCGTCACAACATTACCGCTGCACTGAAAAAGGGTACAAATACTATGGCAATTCTGTATGCAAACGAATTCCATAACAAATCTCATCCACACGAAGGTGCACTGGTGAAATTCAGCGGTATTTTAAATCCGTTTACCATTGAAGGAACCTACAAAAACGGCGAAAAGATGGATATTAACATTGAATCCTTCCGTGTAAACTATCAGCTAAGCGGATATAATGCAGGCTTCCATACATTAGAGTATAAGGATGAGACATGGCAGGTAGCTTTGGACGCAGAAAAGCTTGTAGTAGGAAAAGAGATGGGGCATGTAGTATGGTTCAGACGCCACTTTACCTATAATCCGGCAGAAGTCTACTGTGCACCGCTTCAGATAATTCCGATTAAGGCAGATGAAAGACTTCTGATTTATGTAAACGGAAAGCCGGTAGCACAGTATGACATTATCGGACCGCAGGAGGAATTTTATATACCGGATGCTTACCTGAATAAGGAAGGCGATAATGTGATTTCTATGGTGTTAGAGTGTCCGGGATTTTTTGAAGAGATCATGAGCGGTTACCGCAGGGGCTATATGTATAATCCGATCGTACAGCCGTCTTATGTGTCAAAGAAGATAAAGATAGTATTAGATAAATAAGAGAGCGAAAGTAGAAAAAGTGTTGCTGCAAATCTGCGGCAGCACTTTTTATTGATTAACTTTTATGTTATAACTTATTTTGAGTTAAAAATATTACACCATTTTAAAATTCATGCCACTGTTTGTAATGAAAGAAGATGTTAGACTGATACTAGAAGGATATAGGGGGAAAGCGCTTATGAGTGGAGTGTTAAAAAAAATCAAAGAAAAAGCCAGATATATGAGTGTTGGCAAAAAACTGATCGTATGCGGTTATCTGATTATGACGCCAATTCTATTGTGCATCAGCATCCTGCTTACGGTAAGAGATTACCGTACTACAGAGACGCAGACACGGGAACAGATTCTGCAGAATACAAGGAGTGTTAATGAAGGAATCCGGCTGATGCAGAGGGAAATGGAGGATATGTGTACATATATTTCGATTAATACAGACATCAATCAGCTTCTGACAGATGACAATCCCTATAATCTGAATGTGGATTCCCAGCTTTGGATGCACCGGGCACCTATGAAGATGGTAGAAGATATGATTGCACTGAAAAGCTATATCAAGACCGTTGCTGTCTATCCTGAAAGTGAATTAAGACCGTATTTAAGATGTACGGATGCAACGTCACATATTTCCAGTCTTTCAGAACTTCAAAATTCTGAGATTTATCAAAAAGCAATCGAAAAGAAAGGGAAAATGGGCTGGATTGCGGTCGGAAAAAATGACAATACGCTCTATCAGCAGAATCGAAAGGAAAAAATCGTTTTATACAGAGAAATCTATAACCTTTCGAAAAACCGCAGACTTGGATTTTTGGCAATCGGTGCGGAAAAGGAATATTTTGAAGAACTGTGCGAAAAGTCAATTAAACCCGATAAAGGAGGAATGGTTGTTTTAAGTGCAGATGGCGGTATTTTGGTAGAAGTCGGGCTGCTGCCGGAGGAAATTCCCGAATATCTTGTCAGCAGCGAGTATCTTGCACAGACGGGAGAGGTCTGTACTTATAAGGGCAGTACTATTTACAAGGTTGAAAATGAGAATTCGGATATTATTGTCTGCTATGTGGAACCAGAGCTTTCCATAGGACAGAAGTTAAGTGAAATAATAGCAATGCCTGTCATGCTGCTGTTTGGTTTTTTAATAGGGCTGTTTCCGATTTTGCTTTTAATTTCAAGGGTAGTGACCATACCCCTCAGCAGACTCCGGGAAGGAATGAATCAATTTAAAAAAGGTGATTTTAACCAGAAATTAGAAGTGGCGACCTATGATGAGGTGGGGCAGGTTACAGAGTGCTTTAATGAAATGGTAGATGAAATCCGGGAATTGATTAACAAGAATTATGTTATGGCATTACGGGAAAAGGAGAGCGAGCTTATTGCCCTGCAGGCACAGATTAATCCGCATTTTCTCTATAATACCTTAGATGCGTTATATTGGCAGGCACAGAATATTGATAGTGAGGAAATCGCAGAGGATATTTTGGCGCTTTCGAATCTTTTCCGTATGGTTTTAGGAGAGGGAAAAGGCATTATTACAGTAGGGGAAGAAGTCCAGATGATTACGGAATATCTTCATGTACAGAAAATGCGTTTTTCCCAGAAGCTTGTCTATAAAATTGAAATCGCAGAGGATATTCGGGAGATTGAGATTCCGAAGCTGATATTGCAGCCTTTTGTGGAAAATGCGATTGTGCATGGCTTTGAGAAGAAAAAGGAAGGCTGTATGATTACAATTTCCGGTTTCAGAGAAGGGGATTACCTGAAATTTGTGATAGCAGATACCGGTACCGGAATGAATGAAGAACAGATAGCGGCTATTTTTGAAGAGGACAGCAAAAAGTGTTATTCCGGGCAGCGGGTAGGAAGATATGCGGTAAAAAATGTAAAGGAACGTCTGGCATTAAAGTATCAGGATAATTTTGTACTGGATATTGAGAGCGAGCCTGGAAAAGGTACCAGTGTGAAAATTATGATTCCATATGAGAAAGGGGAAAATTAAGATGTGTATTCGATTAATGATTGCAGATGACGAGGATGTTGTTAGAAACGGGTTGGAAAAGTACATTAAGCTTCATACAGAACGGTTTGAAAAAATTTATACCGCAGAAAACGGAGAGAAAGCACTTGAGATCATATTGCGCCATAAGCCGGATATTATGCTTTTAGATGTACAGATGCCCATATTAAACGGACTGGAAGTTATGAAAGAAGCGAAAAAAGCCGGAGTGCTTCCGGCGACGATCATATTCAGCGGATATGATGAGTTTTCCTATGCGCAGGAGGCTATCCGGCAGGGTGCAAGAGATTATCTGTTAAAACCCAGCCGTTCTTCAGATATTTTAAAACGCATAGAGGAAGTGGCAGATGAGCTGCATATCAAGGAAGAGGCTTCTAAACCGGTAAGTAATCCGGCAGAAAAGACAAATTTGATCGGCAGAGCAAAGGAATACATAGATGAACATTACTATGAGAATATCAGTCAGATACAGGTGGCGGATATAATTGGGATTACACCGGGGTATTTGTCTACGCTGTTTTCAAAAAATATGGGCTGCGGGTTTACGGATTATCTGAATCAGGTTAGGATTCATCATGCCTGTGCATATTTGCAGCAGAATTACTTAAAGACCTATGAAATCGCCTTTAAAGTAGGCTTTCGCGATGAAAAGTATTTCTCTAAGGTATTTAAGAAAATCGTCGGCGTTTCCCCAAAAGAATACAGAAATGGAGAATTCGAAAATATTACACTATTTTAAAACTCTGATAACTTCTATAAAGTCTTCATGATGCTATAATTTATTTATCAAAAGAAAACAACAAATAAAACAAGGGAGGATTTTTTCATGAAGAGAAAATTAGTAGCAACAATGATGACAGCCGTTATGGCGGCAAGCCTTTTTGCTGGATGCGGAAGCAGCGAAGCAGATACTTCTTCTGCAGCAGACACAACAGATACAACAGATACAGCAGATACAACGGATACAGCAGAGGATACAGATGCTGAAACAACAGACGATTCAGCAGAACCAATTACCTTAAAGTTATTCTCAAATCTTCCGGATCGTAAGAACGGACAGGGTCTTGTAGAGCAGATGATTATTGATGAATACATGGCAGAGAACCCAAATGTAACAATCGAAGTAGAAGCATTAGATGAGGAATCCTACAAGACAAAATTCAAAGCATACTCTATGGATGAGCTGCCGGATGTCGTAAATATCTGGGGACAGCCAGCATTCTTAGACGAAGTATTAGAGGCAGGCGTGCTTGCAGAATTAAATGAAGAAGATTATTCCGATTATACTTTTGTAGAGGGATCTTTAGAAGGATTCAAGAAAGACGGTAAATTATACGGACTTCCAAGAAACACAGATATTGCAGTATTCTATTACAACCAGAAAATGTTTGAAGACAATGGCTGGGAGATTCCGTCTACATATGATGAATTGTTAGAATTAGCCGATAAGATCAACGCAGCAGGAATTACACCGGTAGCTATGGACGGCGGAGACGGATGGCCAATGGCTGTTTACCTGTCAGACCTTGCTTATAAGATCGAAGGCTCATCAATCAGCGGCAAGATTTCAGAAGCAGTTTCATCAGGAGATTTCTCTGACCCGGTATTTGCAGAGGCAACTCAGTTATTAGTAGATGCAGCAAACGCTGGATTATTCCAGACAGGATATGATTCACAGGATTACGGAACAGCTATGAACCTGTTTACAAATGGTCAGGCAGCTATGTTCTACATGGGTTCCTGGGAGACTTCTATGGCAACAAATGAAGATATTCCGGAAGACATCCGTACAAATGTCCGTGTATTCACAATGCCTACAGTTGAAGGCGGAGCAGCAAAAGCTACAGATATTGCAGCATGGAACGGCGGCGGATATGCAGTATCGGAAGGTTCTGAGCACAAAGAAGAAGCAATTAAATTCTTAAACTTTATGTATCAGCCGGATAAATTATCCAAATATGGATGGGAGAATGGCGTAGGACTTTCTGCACAGGATCAGACTCCTTATATGACAGGAGAAGAGACAGAGCTTCAGAAACAGGTTATGGAAATTTTGACAAGCTCAACAAATCTTTCCGGTACACCAATCAACGATTGCGGCCCATCTGCATTTAAGACTGTAATTGAAAGTGAAATTCAGAATGTTTCAAATGGTACAACACCAGTGGAAGACTTCTTAGATGCTATTGGAGTAGCATGCCAGTAATTAACAAAAGAACTGTGGAGCTGCGGCGTATGCAGCTTCACAGCTCCCAAAAAAAAGGAAGGATGGAGGGGCTTTATGAAAAAACTGTATGGAAATAAAGCTGTCATATTAAGTCTTGTATTGCCAGGGCTGTTGGTATTTATGTTTGCAATATTTCTTCCAATCTGTATGAGTGTTTACTATGGATTTACCGATTATTCCGGTATGGGAGAGGCTGATTTTATTGGACTGAAGAATTACAGAGAACTGTTTCATGATGCGGCATTTGGCCGTTCACTATTAAACTCATTATTACTTGCACTTGGATTTATTTTTATTCAGCATCCGCTTGCAATTATTACTGCAGCGGTATTAGATAAACTGCAGGGAAGAGCGGAAGGCTTTTTCCGGTGTGTATACTTTATTCCGAATGTTATTTCCGTAGCAGTAATTGCTTATCTTTGGAAATTTATATATAATCCGGATTTTGGACTTTTAAACAATATTTTTCATGCATTTGGCTACAAAGGGACAATTAACTTCTTCTCCACAGACAATGCAATCTGGTCGGTATTAGTAGTATTGATCTGGCATGGCTTTGGTTGGGGTATGTTGATCTACTATACGGGTATTAAGAACATTGATCCGGTACTCTATGAAGCGGCAGCTATTGATGGAGCTTCCACAACCCAGACGTTTTTAAAAATTACACTTCCTTTGATGAAGCCGGTAATTCAGATTAATGTAACGATGGCAGTAATTTCTGCATTGAAACAGATGGAAACAGTATACTTACTGACCAACGGCGGACCTGGAAACAGTACCCAGTTTGCAGCTAATTATCTGTACCAGCAGGCATTTAAATCCTTCAAATATGGTTATGGTAATGCGATCGGTGTAATATTTATCATTATCTGTCTGGCAGCAACAGTATTCTTAAATACAATCTTTAAAGAAAAGAAGACAGCATAGGAGGTGGAGATATATGGAACATATAGGAAAGAAAAAAAATCCGGTAGGACGGATTCTGATGTGGATCGTCTTATGCTTTATGGCAGTTATTCAGATATTTCCGCTTATCTGGCTGGTGGATTTCTCGTTAGCAAGCAGTAATGAAATGTTTACAAATGGACTTCTGATAATTCCGCAGAAGATCCAATGGGGCAATTATGTAAAAGCATTTGTAGACGGACATTTCTTACTATATTTAAAAAACAGTGTCCTGATTAACGGATTAGCAGTAATTCTTGTTTTACTAATTTCGATTATGGCTGCATTTGCCGTACATAGAATGCAGTGGAAGCTCAGCGGTTTTGTAAAAACACTGCTGTTATTAGGAATGATGATTCCGATTCATGCAACCCTGCTTCCAAACTATAAATTATATAATACGTTAAACATAACAGATACTATCTGGGCACTTTTAATACCTTATGTGGCATTTTCCCTGCCGCAGGCATTGTATCTGATGACAGGTTTTTTGGATTCCATTCCGGTGGAATTAGAAGAGGCAGCCGTTATGGACGGCTGCGGAATTTATCGGATTCTGTTTCAGATAATTACACCATTATTGAAATCTTCAATCGCAACGGTTTCAATTATGACCTTCTTAAATAACTGGAATGAATTTATGATGGCTAGTACTTATTTGAGCTCGCCAAAGTGGAAGACACTTCCGTTCTCCGTCCTGGAATTTACCGGACAGTATTCTTCGAACTATGCAGTACAGTTTGCAGTTATGGCATTAACGGCAGCTCCGGCAGTTATTGTATACATTCTTTTGAATAAGCATATTACAAAAGGTGTGGCAATGGGTGCAGTAAAAGGTTAAATACAAAATTAAATATATTGAACATTTTTTGTTTACTCCTATACCCTCGTCTCCCCTCGTGACTTGTATTTATACAGGCTGCGGGGGGGGATTCTCATTTTGGGAGCGTAAAAACTTTGTAAAATTATCAACTAATTTAGAGTTTTGTTATCTTTTTTTTTACCCTAAATCAAGGATAATGGAAGTAGAAAAAGAAAGGAGAAGGATCTATGAAAGAGAAATGGAAACGGATCGTATCTTTCATGCTGGCAATTATCATGGTATGTTCCATGGCAGTTCCAGTATCGGCGGAGAACGTGTCCGTAAATGAAACTTTAGGGGATGAAAATACCACAGATGCTTTGGAATTTTCAGCAGACAGTGTATATGCAATCGTAGAAAAAACCACGGGGAATGCAGTAAATGCAACAGCAAGCGGCTGGACGAGTCACATTATGGTACAGGGAATCTATCATGCAGATACCAACCAGATTGAAGATAAGTCAGTTCGTTTTATTATTACGCCTCAGGACGCAGAAGAGGACACGCTTGAAGCAAACCAGACAAAGGTTAAGATTGAGTGTTATGTAGGAAATGAGGTATATCCTTTCAGAAAAGAAAGCGGCAATAATTATTGTTTTGCAGATGCAGACAAACGATATGATGCAAGTTGTGAAATGTATATTATCACAAAGACTGCGGAGAATGAGGGAACTATTCAGGCAGTATCGGATAAAAGGTACGCAACGATTGACAATGGGGAGTTGAGATTTGATGAGGCTTCCAAAGCAGATGACGCAGCGATATTTACCTTTGCACAGGATCCGACGATTTTAGATATATCATTTACCATTGAGCATGTCGGAACCGGAAAATATATTAAAACATATGCAGGAGAAGATGCGGCTTTAACTGTAAACGGAGAAGCAGAAGATGAGGCTGCTAAGTTCTCAAAGATAGTTTTTGGAAGCAATGACAACAATGAGGCAGGTGTGGTTTACGAAACCGTATCTTTTGTATCTGAGGCATATGGCAATGGAATAAAAACTGTCGTTTGGCGGGATGCACCAGATGCATCTTATGTTCTGACAAGTGCTAAAATTGCCGGAGAAGGATGGGAATCAATTCGTGTCATTCCAAACGGTGACGGAACAGTATCCTTTAAAGACAGCTATTATGATCAGTATATTACGGTAGAAGAAGAAAGATTAGCATGCAGAAAGCTTGATGCTGATACAACAAAGGATGAGCTGACAGATAACGAAAAATTTATCATACATACGAAAGTAGTGCCACAGGCTGTAACCGACTTAAAGATCGATAACAGCAGCCGAACAGAAACAACATTAGATTTATCCTGGACAAATCCGCAGTGTATTTATTCGGATTTGAAACTACAGCAGAAAGATGGAATAGGATGGAACGACATTGCTGACGTTTCCGGAATGGATTCTTACAAAGCAGAGAATTTAAAGCCGGGTACAAATTATGAATTCCGGTTAGTGATCGCAAACGGAAGCGGCGAAGAGCAGCTTTTGGCAGAAGGAAATGAAGTGTCTGCAAAGACAAGGGCAGGAGAAAAACCAGCAACACCTTCTGAAATAACTTTAGTTCCAAACGGTGATGACTTTGTCATTACATGGGAAGCATGTGAAAATGCAACAGAATATGTGCTGCAGCGTGCAGAGAGTTTATTTGGAACCTATGAAACCATTGATACGGTAACAGACACGACTGTCACTGTTGCACCGCAGGGAGATAATAAATATGCAAACTATTATCGTGTCATTGCACAGGCAAACAATGATCCGGATGAGCAGTCTGATGCATCAAACAGCGTTTCCTTAGAAACAACGATGTTTGGCGACCATACCATTTTCTTCGCACCTACAGATGATCCGGATTCGGTAGATGAGCTGCTGTATAAGCTGTGTGAGAAACAGAATGACATTGAAAATGATGCGCAGTTCAATTCGGAACAGTGGCAGGTATATTTTAAACCGGGAGATTACACCAATACCTCCTGTATGTATATCGGATTCTATACATCCTTTAACGGTTTAGGAAAATTACCTACAGATGTAAAATTAAACAACCTAGCAGTTCCGGCATATCTGACAGAATTAGTAGCAAATGGACAGCCGAATGCGACCTGTAACTTCTGGCGTTCTGCAGAGAACTTATCAATTATAGATACAGGCAATGAAAAAGGAAAGGCAACGCATTGGTCAACAAACTGGCGTCCGGACGCATTTAACTGGGGAGTTGCACAGGCGGCACCGCTGCGGCGAGTTGCTTCGGAACGATTTACTGCCTATGATGATAACTGGGGCTGGGCAAGCGGAGGATATGTTGCTGACTGTCTGTTTACCGGCGTAGATGATTCGGGGAATGGAGCAGGAACTGCATCAGGACAGCAGTTCTATACCAGAAATTCTGAGATTACCGGAAATGCTTATGGTACCACCATTAATAATTTCTTCCAGGGTGTTACAGCAGCAAACCTGCCGACAGCAGAGAATTATGAAACCAATTATCAAGATACCTGGGCACCGTTAGAGAGCGGAAGAGGTTACACAAACTGGGGCATTGCAAGTGCAGAAGGAACACAGCAGTTTTTCACAAGTATTAATGATACCGAGAGAATCAGTGAAAAACCATTCCTGTTCTTTGATGAATCAGACAATGAGTATAAGATATTCGTACCGGATGTGGAAGAGGATACCGTAGGCGTTAGCTGGGGTGAAGGAAAAGCAAACGGCGGAATGGGTGAAGGAGAGATTCTTCCGCTCAGTGATTTCTATATTGCAGATCCATCCGATTCCGCGGCTGAAATCAACGGGCAGCTTGAAGCAGGAAAGAACATTTACTTTACCCCTGGTCAGTATCATGCAGAAGTGCCTATTGAAGTAAATAAAGAAAATACAATTTTATTAGGCACAGGTATGACCTCCATTATTCCGGAAAATAAGGAAGCTGCAATGAAGGTTGCAGATGTAGGAGGCGTTCGTATTGAAGCATTGATTTTTGATGCAGGTGAGTGGTCAGAATATTTATTGATTGTCGGTGAAAAAGGAAAGCATACCGACCATGCTGATAGTCCGAATGTTCTGCAGGATTTATTCTTCCGTGTGGGCGGAACGACAGATAAACTGACAAAATCAGATTATGCATTGGAAATTAACAATGATGATACCATCGGAGATCACTTCTGGATCTGGAGAGCCGATCACGGCGCAGGTGTAGAATGGTATGGAAATGAATCTTACCATGGATTAATTGTAAATGGTGATGATGTTACATGCTATGCGTTATTTAATGAACATTTCCAGAAATATGATACTTTATGGAATGGAGATAATGGAGCAACCTATTTCTATCAGAATGAAAAATGCTACGATCCGATCTCACAGGATGCATGGATGTCCCATAAAGATACGGTAAAAGGATATTCAGCATATAAAGTGGCAAACAAAGTAAAGACTCATTATGCAGTGGGATTTGGTATGTATAACGTATTTATCTATACAGGACCGGAATACGATTCCTCTACAGTTTCCATTGAACTTGAAAGTGCAATGGAAGTACCAAACAGAGAAAATGTCAGAGTAGAAAATGCATGTATTCAGACATTTGCGAATGACAACAGTGCATTACAGACCTTTAACCACATTATCAATGGTGTGGGACCGGGCGTATCGAGCGGAATTAACGAGAATGGAGTGAAAGCAGAAGGTTATTCCAGAAAATTCTTACTTTCCTATAATAACGGTACTGCAACTTACGGAAAGAAGCCGATTACAGCAGAAGCAGGTAAGTTTATCGGCATAGAAACCAAAACTGATGTAAAACAGCCGATGAATGAAGAAGGCGATATTGATGCGGCAGCATTAGCAGAGTTAGGAAATGTTGTAAGCACCGCAAAGCTTTACAAAGAAAGCAATTATACGCAGGAAAGCTGGACGGTTTTTGCGGCTGCGTTGGAAACAGCAGAGGCTGAAGTAGAAAAAGGGGAAGATTGGGCAGTTGAAGAAGAGGTTTTAGAAGCAGTGGTTCAGTTACAGTCTGCCATGGAACAACTGGAATTAAAAGCAGGCGTAGACAAGGATACTGTTGATAAAGAAATTCTTGAATCACAGAAAAAGGAATTAAATGATACCATTGCAAGTATCACATCGAAAGCGTTAAATGAATCGGATTATCCGGAAGATGATTGGACAACGTATCAGGAAGCTTTGCAGAATGCCAATACTGTGGCAGCAAAAGAGACTGTGACTGCAGAGGAAGTTTCTGCTGCATTGGTTGATTTGAACACAGCAGCCGCAAACTTAGAGAAAGCAGGCATAACCTATCAGAGAGAGCTGTTACAGCAGGAAATATTAAAAGCAGCAAACTTGCAGCAGCTAGATTATGATGAGGATAAATGGGGTGCTTATCAGAGTGCATTAACAGAGGCAAGAACCGTATTCTTAAAAGAAGATGCAACTTTAGCAGATTTGAAAACGGCAAAGGAGAATCTTAAGAAAGCATATACAGATTTATCGTCGGATCATGGAACGAATCCGGGAGATGGAAGCACAACAAATCCGGGAGATGGAAGCACAACAAATCCGGGAGATGGAAGCACAACAAATCCGGGAGATGGAAGCACAACGAATCCGGGAGATGGAAGCACAACGAATCCGGGAGATGGAAGTACCAACAATCCGGGAACCGGAAACATTCAGCAGGAAGAGCAGTTGACTGTTTCTAAGGTATCTGTTGCAGCAGAGAGCCGTCCATACGGTATCAAGACGGTTTATTTAAAGAAAAAAGCAAAATTAAAATTAAAAGCAACCGTTACCGGAAGTGAAGGAATCAGTACAAAAGTAACCTTTACCAGTAACAATAAGAGTGTTGCTTCCGTAAACAGTAAGGGTCAGATAACAGCAGGAAAGAAGACAGGAACAGCAGTGATTACAGCCGTATCTGTCCAGGATCCGAGTAAGAAAGCAGTTATCACAGTAAAGGTAGTATCAAAAGCAGCTAGCAATAAAGTACTGAAATTAAAGAAAACAAAGGTTACTTTGAAAGATAAAGGAGCTGCGGCACAGATCCAGCTTAAGAAGTATACCAAGAATACTACCGATGCAGTCAGCTACAAAGTGACATCCGGAAAGAAATATGTCAAGGTAGATAAATACGGTGTCATCACCTGCAAGGTAAAGCCTGGAAAGAAAGCGGCAAAAGCAAAGGTACAGGTAACCTGCGGTAAGAAGAAAGCAGTCGTGACTGTGACAATTCCAAAGAAAAAATAGGTAACAGTAAAGAAATAGAGACTGTAAAGCAATGGCCGGAGAAAAATTCTTCGGTCATTGTATTATATTCGCAGTTTTTACACATGGAAAGCCAAAGGAGATTGTAATGAAAAAGAAGCTGATAAAAAAGATTGTTTCTTTTGTATTATGTATAGCGGTGATCTCAACAACTGTGCAGTTTCCGGAAATAAAAGCTTTAGCATCAGACGATCCGGATGATGTGAATATTGTATCGAATGGAAGCTTTGAAAACGGACTTGATGGATGGCAGATATATTTTAATGAGAGCAGCAGCGGAACAGCGGAGGTAACCTCCGATTATCGTGTTGCGGTGAATATGAATTTTTTTCTGAACTGGTATACGGCGGAGGGAGATCAGGGTCCTGTAGAATGGTCTACGAATCTGTCGCAGAAAAATATCCAGGTAGAATCCGGTAAGACTTACAAGCTGAAATTTACGTCTAATTGTACGGTAAAACGTCCGATAGAAGTACAGTTGACAGGAATGGGAAACACCAGTGTACAGTATCTTCTCTTAGATCCGGACGATGGAGATAAGGAACAGGAATTGACCTTTACATCAGAAACGACCGGGGCAGCAGACCTGACATTTCATATGGGGCAGTTTACTGAAAATAGGTATCCGGCATATCCCTATACAACGGAAAACTTTGAGAAACATACTATTTATATCTCAGATGTAAGTTTAGTGGATGCAGATAAGGCAGATGAATATAAGAAAGTTCCGGGGATTATTGGTGTTGATGATCATGCAAGCTATAAAACACCGGTAGCTGTCAGCGTAAATTATAAGGAAAATCCATATACCCTGACTTTAGAAAAAGACGGCAGTAAGATCAATTATACAGAAGGTGCGGTCATCAGGGAAGATGGTAACTATGTAGTTACGGTAAAGGATAACGAGGACCCGTCAATTTGTATCACAAAACGCTTTACCATAAAGATAGATCTCGATTTTAACAAAGAGTATGTGGTGATTGCCAATAAGTCTACGGGAAAAGTGGCGGAGGCGTCCGGAGTATCAGAGGGAAGCAGTCTCATTCAGAGTACATATACAGGAAGTGCGGGCCAGTTTTTTTTAATAGAAGATTCTGATGAGAGCGGATATAAGATTATCCGTTCGATGTCCTCGGATTTCGTTGCTGAAGTAGAGAATGCATCCGCAGAAAGCGGTGCACAGTTGATCGTTCGTGAATACAACGGCAGTGACAGCCAGTTATGGAAAATTGATGACACAGTTCATCAGGGATATGTAAAGTTTGAGAATAAAGCATCCGGTATGGTCATTAGCGTGAATGGCGCTTCAAAGACAGAAGGACTGCCATTGTCTCAGGAAACCAAAACAAGCAATGAGGATGAAGGACAGCAGAGCACTGACGGACAGAGATGGGATATTATCCGTACAATCGATGTAAAAAGTGCTGTTATGGGCAAAAATATAGAGGTAAGTACGGCAGCTTTATGGGCAAAAAATGCATTGGCAGCTCCGGTAAAGAACAAATTAAATGGAGCAGGCTCCATTACAACAGAGTTCTATCCCTATGCAGGAGCAGCAGAATACAAAATTTATTTTAACGGGGAGTTGAGTATTACTGTTACAGCAGAACAGATACGAGCAGCACAGAAGAATAATGACTATGTATTGATTAACAATGCAAAAGGTGAGACGGCAAAGGTATATGTAACAGAAAAGGGTACTGTAAAAATATTCAATTCCTGGTACAGCACAGAAATCAGCGGACATAAGATTCAGATTAAGACAGACAATGGTGCGGATACAGGCGAAGTAAAATTTTATCTTACAAAGAAGGGCATCGGCTGGGCGACCTTGCATAGAACAGAGAATATGAACATTGGCTGGTATTACCATTGGGCGACTGAGCCGGCAATTGGTACGGATGAAAGACTGGAATTTGTCCCGATGATTTGGGGAAATTACGGGGATGAATGGCTCAAAGATCCTTCAAATAAAAAATATGGAACCGTATTATCCTTCAATGAGCCTGACTGGTCGGATCAGTCTAATGTTCCGGTTACGATTGCATCCGCAGAAGCATGGATAAACAGATATAATGCCGCAAAGGGCACGAATAATAAACGTCCGTCAACAGTAGAAGAAGCATGGCAGTCCTTTATGGATTCCGGACTTCGTATCGGTTCGCCCGCCACAGCACTTGCACCGCCGTTTTGTAACGGAACTGTTACGAGGAATGAAATCGATGGGCCGGACAACTGGTGGTATGAATTTATGGATTTGATGGATACAAAGGAAGATTGGGATTATGATTTTGTTGCAGTTCACTGTTACTATGGAAGCTGCGATGCAGAGAGTTTTCTTAAGGTGATAGACGATACTTATGAAATAACCAAAAAACCAATCTGGATTACAGAATTTGGAGTTGCCGATTGGAGTTATAAACAGTGGAGCGGCAGTGAAGAAAACAGACAGAAAGTAATTGAGTTTGTCACAGAGGTAACAGAAGGCTTAGATGAAAGACCATATGTTGAGCGTTATGCATGGTTTCCATTTGATCCGAACGATTCCTACGGAGGAGCTTCCGGTATCTTCGATTATGAAACAGGAGAACTCAATGCGCTTGGGGAAGTGTATGCGGCGCTTGGTCTGCCGGAGGGATACGAAGATGTTGAGGATGAAATTGTAGAACCGCCATCTAAAGAAGAGACAGGTGAGGAAACAGAAGAACCGAAGAAGGAAACAGAAGATCAGAAGGAGCAAACGGAAGAATTGAAGAAGCAAACAGAAAACCAGCAGGAGCAAACAAGCCGGCAAGAACAGATCAGCATGCCTGTTGTTAAATGGAATGTAAATTATAAGACAGTTCCGTTACAGCTTAAGAATGGTAAAAAAATCAATAAGACGACAGCAGTACAGCCAATTGGATTACAGAAAGGGGATTCCATTAAGAGCTATCAGTCTTCTAAGACAAGTGTTGCTGCTGTTAAGAAATCATCAAACGGTAGGTTAACAATCATACCAAAGAAGACCGGAAAGACAAAGATTACGGTTATTACCGCCTACGGTGCAACGGCTGCCTTTACACTGAAAGTACAGAAGGAAACGGTAAAAGTAAGTAAATTAACGGTTGATAATGTAAAAAATAAAAAACTGACATTGAAGAAGGGCAAGAGCTTTACGCTAAAGACAACAAAGAAGTATATTACAGCATTAGATAAAGTAACATTTACAACCAGTGATAAGAAAATTGCAACTGTTTCTTCAAAAGGCAAGATTACAGCAAAGAAAAAGGGAACTGCAAAAATTACTGTGAAGTGTCAGAAAAAGAAAGTGGCAATTACTGTAATAGTAAATTAAAATTAAACACTATTTTGTAGTTTTGTTATCTTTTAGTCATGGAAAAAATGATAGATAATTGAAATGAGAAATAATAGGGAGGTTATGTACATGAAAAAAAGGAAATTTTATGGTACCCGTATGCTTGCAGTCATTACAGCGGCAGCCATGAGCATGACGAGTGTACCGCATCTGGCATTTGCAGCGGAAATTCCGGTAATGGAAGAAGTTGATATATCAGGTGCAGACGTGGAAACCCAAAGAGCAATCTGGATGGACACCTCAAAAACAACAGAAGAGCGTGTGCAGGCATTGCTTAGTGTTATGACGTTAGAGGAAAAAGCGGCACAGATGGTACAGCCGGAGCAGGGAAACGGAGGCAATGGAAGTAAAGGTAACAGACCGGCAACTCCTGAGGATGTAAAAAATCTTGGAATCGGCTCTGTTTTAAGCGGCGGCGGCTCTGCGCCGGCATCCGGAAACGGTGCAGAGGATTGGGAGAACCGTGTGAACGAGTTTAAGGCAGCAGCTCTTGAGAGCCGTCTTGGAATACCGCTGATCTATGGTGTGGATGCGGTACATGGGCACAACAATGTAGACAATGCGGTAATTTTCCCGCATAACATCGGACTTGGTGCGGCGAATGATACAGAACTTGTAGAAAAGGTCGGAGCTGCAGCAGCAGAAGAGATCCGTGCAACCGGAATCCAGTGGACCTTTGCTCCGACGCTTGGTATTCCGGATTCAGAGCGGTGGGGAAGATTTTATGAATGCTTCGGTGAGGATCCGGCAATCGTATCCAATATGGGAGCTGCTTATATAAGAGGGTTCCAGAAAAATGGAGTAGCAGGAACTGCAAAGCATTATATTGGTGAAGGACAGACACAGAATGGTGTCAATCAGGGGAATGTAGTTACATCTGATTACGCTGTTGACAGCTTTGATGAGTTGATGGAACAGAAGCAGCTTTTAGCGCCCTATCAGGCAGCGGTTGAAGCAGGTGCCTATACAGTAATGGCATCTTACAACAGTGTGGATGGTTTGAAATGCCATGCGAATAAGCATCTTCTGACAGAGGTGCTGAAAGGTGATACAGAAGACGGCGGACTTGGATTCAAAGGCTTTGTAGTCAGCGATTACAATGGTGTAGATCAGATTACAGCAGATAATTACAACGCAAAGGTAGCAGCCAGTATTGATGCCGGAGTGGATATGTTTATGGAGCCGTATGACTGGGAAAATTGTATTGATGCAATTGTAGCAGGTGTGACGGATGAAACAATTTCACAGGAGAGAATTGATGATGCGGTATCAAGAATCCTTTGGGTGAAATTCGAGATGGGACTTTTTGAAGAAGAGGTAGCTGGTACAAAGGAACAGACACTATTAGAGAAGTTCGGAGGAGCAGAGCATCGGGCAGTTGCAAGAGAAGCAGCGGCAAAAACACTCACCGTATTAAAGAATGATGAGGTAACCGTCGAAGGTACGACCAAGCCAGTATTAGATTTATTAGATGATGATAGTATTGATAATATTCTGGTTGCAGGTTACAAGGGCAATGACGTAGGAGCACAGTGCGGCGGCTGGACCATTACATGGCAGGGCGGACTTGACGCTGACAATGGAAGCGGCGGAAAGAAAGTTACGGAAGGAACTACGATTTACGAAGGCTTTCAGGAAGTGGCA
Organism: uncultured Eubacterium sp.; assembly: GCA_964462405.1. Classification (GTDB taxonomy): domain Bacteria; phylum Bacillota; class Clostridia; order Lachnospirales; family Lachnospiraceae; genus Roseburia_B. Next base: position 64,206 of record CAYWXJ010000001.1, on the reverse strand, counting down.
GGCGACAATGTAAAAGTAAGCTACAATGCCAGAGGTAAGATCTCAGCAGGAACAGATGTGGCAGTCGTAGTTGTTGGTGAGGACCCATATGCAGAATCCAATGGAGATAAGAAAGCAGAAGAGCTTACACTGTCAAGTACAGATTTAAATGTAATAAAAACTGCAGCAGCTTCTAAGGGCGAGGTTCCTACCGTATTAGTATTAATGACAGGAAGACCGGTTGCAATCGCCGATTACATAGATAATTTTGATGCAGTGGTAGAGGCGTGGCTGCCTGGTACAGAGGGTGCAGCGGTAGCGGATGTAATGTTAGACGAAAGCAGAGATTTTACAGCAACATGCCCTGTTACATGGACATGGTATCCGGAATATTTAACGGAGAAATCAGATGCTTCTAAGGTATTATTCCCACGCGGAACCGGTTTAAAGAAAGACGGAACATCAATCAAAGCAGACGGGCAGACCGAAATTCCGACAGAACGGCCGGAAGCACCAAATAAGGAGGAAGAACAGGATATTATTAAATATAAAGATGGAATTGATATTGATGCATATGGCAACAAATTAGAAGGCGAATATTGTAATCCGTCTTCCGGAACAGCATCCTCATATAATGTTGCAACAGGAAGCGAAATGGTTGACGGGGAAAGAGTCGGCTATGTAGAATGGAGCAAACAGGATTGGGGCAATGCAAAATGGCCGGTATATTTCCGTCAGGCAGGAACTTATACAGTGACATTAAGAATGAAGGTAACAGAACCCGCAAGCGGAGATTTTACATCCTTTAAATTCGGTATTTCTGAAACAGGTGATCCAAATCCGGATAAGACAATAACGGGAACAGGCGCAACAGATGGGTATCAGGATTTTGTGATTGAGAATGTAGAAATTGCAGAAGCAGGAAAGCAGATTATCAAGATCATGGATTCCAGCAATCAGGTAAGTGCAAAACTGGATTATATCCAGTTTACATTACGGGAAGCAAACGGTGAAAAGGATGAAGGCAAAGAAGAGGCGGCAGAAGATCCGGCAGATGAGACAGCAAAAGAATCCAATGGAAGCTTAATCAGTCAGGATGCCGTAAAAGTATGGATGACATCTACGGAAAAATCCCAGAGTATGGACTGGTATAAATATCCAACGGACATGGCAAATCAGTTGTCAGAGAAAGCAGCTTTGGATATTACTTCTGTAGATGATCAGGAATTAACCGAAATTTATGTAAATCCGGAAAAAACCTATCAGGAATTTTTAGGAATGGGTACTTCCTTAGAGGAAGCTACCATTAATAATCTGATTCAACTGACGCCGGAAGTACAGGATGAATTTTTAAGAAAATTAGTAGACCCCGAACAGGGAGGAATGACATTATTCCGTATTACTATTGGAACCTCTGATTTTACGGCAAAGAATTTCTATACTTACTATGATGCAAAAGAATTAACAGAGAAAAATGCCATCAGGAATGCAGATGGTACATTCTCACCAGACTGGCAGAATTCGACCGGAAACGGATTTTCTATCCAGAAAGATATTGATTACAAGATCATTGACACTGTAAAGAAAGTTATTGAACTTGCAAAAGAATATGGTGTAGAGGATGAAGTGAAATTCTTCGCATCTTCCTGGACTCCTCCGGGATGGATGAAGGAAGAGACCTCAAGCAGTAAGAGCTATGCAGATAATGATCTGCTGCTTAAGGGTGGAAGCTTAAATGATGCTTATATTGATGATTTGGCAATGTATTATACAAGATATTTAGAGGAATATGCAAAGCAGGGAATTGATATTTATGCAATGACTCTTCAGAATGAGCCAATGTTAGAGATTAATTATCCAAGCTGTGCAATGTCCGGGGAGCAGGAAGGAAAACTTGCAGTCGCAATTAAGAAAGCAATCAACAGCAGCAGCGTATTGACAGATGAGCAGAAGAAATGTAAATTATGGGCATTTGACCATAATCCAAGCGGTGCATACAGCTATACTGAGGCAATCTTAAGTGTAGAAGGTGCAAACGATGCTTTGGATGGTATTGCATTCCATGATTACGGCGGCTCTTTGACAGAGATGCAGAGAGTGCTTGACAATTTATTAAATAAGGATGGAAGAACAGACCAGACAGTAAACCTGACCGAACGCTCTGTATGGGGAACCGCAGGCGCAAATTCGATTATTACTTATCTGCGTAACAGCGGTATCAGCTACAATTCATGGGTAACCATGTTAGACAGTAACGTAGGTGTTCATCAGTGGGTAGGTACACCGGACCCGACGATGTTTGCAAGAGCAGCAGGCAGTGACAATGATTACTGGGCAATGCCGGAGTTTTATCTGACTGGTCAGTTCTCAAGATTCATCCGTCCGGGTTATGTACGCGTAGATTCGAACCTTGGTTCTACAGATACGGTAACAAATGTTGTATTTAAAGATCCGGAAACCGGGAAATTAGCAGCGGTTGTTGTAAATGCAACGGATAAGAAACAGAATTTTAAAATCGTAACAAACGGAACACAGTTCATTGGAGCAATTCCTGCAAAGAATGTTGCTACCTATGTATGGAATGAGCCGGAAAATATTCAGAATGATATTGAAACAGGATTTTCTGCTGTAAACTATGCAGAAGCTTCTGAAGGCGTAAAAACGGCAAAGGATGCAGATGGAGCAGAATATGTTACGACCTCTTTAGATGAAGATTACATTGATTATATTGTAAATGTAAAAGAAGCCGGAACCTATGGTATTATCTTTGAGCAGCAGCCGACAGAAGCCGGACAGAAGATCAGTGTATACCAGGGAGATACCCTTCTTCGTGAAATTGCAGCAACAAAGACAAAGGATACCGCAAAAGTAAACGTAAGAGGAGTTGTCAAGGTTGAAAACGCAGGTGTTCAGCAGATTCGTGTAAAAGCATCTGCAGGCGTAAAGCTTTACAATATTTCAATGACGAAAACTCCACAAGTACATGCACTTCCAGGCAAGATTCCTGCAGACGAGTATGAGAGTATTATGGCGGATAATGATGAAGAAATTGCCGGAGCAACTGTAAATGAGCTGCATCAGCTTGAAAATTTAGACAGCCAGTCAACTGTTAATTACAAGGTAAATGTACCGGCAGAGGATACCTATGTATTGAGAGTATCTTTTGCGGCAGAAGACAGTGATACAAAGGGATATATTGTAAAAGTTGACGGAACAGAAGTAAAGAGTGTAACAGGTCAGAGTACAGAATTAGAATTAACAGAAGGGGAACATACCATTGGCATTAATGTAGCAGGATCAGAAAATATTGCTTGGATCGCCATCGGTTCTTACCTGAATGTTACAACACCAGAGATCACAGAAGAAAACGAAGATAAGAAAGAAATCGTCATTGATGTGGAAGGCGGAACGATTGCTGATGAAGAGTCATTCTATGAAGTGACAGGTCTGCCGGAAGGTGTCACTGCAGCCGTAGAAAAAGTAAGTGATGCGCAGGTTAAGATTACTTTAAACGGCAACAGAACCAAAGACTTTGATGAAGACAAAACTGTAGATGTAAAGCTTCAGGTAAAGCAGGAGAACAGTGATAGCGTTTATGCAACGGCAGCAAGCTTTGTGATTACAGCAGAAGATGACGCAGAAGAAGTAACAGTACCGGAACAGGATTTATCCGTACCGGAAAATGTAGGCGATACAAAAGAAATAACCTTAAAGATGAAGGGCGGAACCTTCAATGAAGATGGAATAGCTTCCATTACAGTAGGCGGAGATGCTGCAAGCTTCTATGAAGTAGAAAGTGTAACATTTGTTGACAGCACGACCGTAAAAGTTGTTTTAACCTATACGAAGAAATTCTACCGTCCGGTTCAGTTAGCATTTAACATACCGGCAGCAGCTTATGATGACGGCAGCGTGGCATTAACTGTAAATGCAGATATGGAGCCGGTAGATGGACTTCCGGAGGCAATCGAGCTGTCGGATGCAGCAATCACCCTGACAGAAGACAAAGCATACGCAAACAGCGGTTCCTTAGCAAATAATGTTGCAAAGGATAATTATGTAGATTACTTCCTGGATGTAAAAGAAGCCGGAACTTATGCTGTGACTTATTCACTGCATACATTAACAAGCGATGGAACTTCTTATCAGAACGCATTAGATATTAACCGCGGTGTACCGGATACAATCGGAACAAACAGCTACAAACAGCTTAGTATTCCGGCACTTTGGACAAAAGACAATATCAAGATGCGCGGGACAGTAGATTTTGAGGCAGGAAAACAGACTTTAGAATTTAAGGCAAAATCAGCCGGATGGGTAATCAGTTCTATCGAGATCGCTCCGGTTACGGCGACAGAAATTGCAACAGATGAAGCCGGCACAACGATTGCGGCAATCGATTTCTATGATGCAGAAAACAGCCATGCAATTATGGGCGAAAACATTGAGTACAATGTAGCAGGAACCGCGTTTAGCTACATGGTGAATATTACAAAATCCGGAACATATCAGTTGAATGTCAGCTATGGAATTGAAAGCTCCGGAAGTGTAAAAATCACAGCAGACAGAATTATGGAAAAAGGAACTGTTTCACTTGGAACAGTCGCAATTCCGGCAACAGGAGGCTGGTCCACCTATAAGAGTTCAGAAGATATGAACATTGATTTACCGGAAGGAATTTATACATTCAGAATCTCCCTTGCAGGTGACGGAGCTAACTTAAAGAATTTTACTTTAAAATTAGTAGAAGAGAAAAACGTTGCTGTCATTCCGGTGGAAAGTGTGACCTTAGCATCAGAAGGCTCTACAGTTGAAGTTGGCACAAGAGTGGTTCTTACGGCAAAGGTAGGCCCGGAAGAGGCAGATGATAAGACCGTGACATGGTCTACAAGCAATCCGGATGTTGCAACCGTTGAAGATGGCGTAATTCTTGCTAAATCAGTAGGAACAGCAGTTATTACAGCAACCTCTAATTCGAATCAGGCAATCAAGGCAGAGTATACTTTGGTTGTAACAGAGAAGAAACAGGAAGGCGGAGAAAATAACAATACCGATAATGGCGGTGACAACAATAACGGCGGTACCAATAACGAAAATACCAATCAAGATGGTAACGGCAGCCCAGCGGCAGATACCAAAGCACCGGATAAGGTAACTAATTTCCAATCTGTTGGAACTTCCACCACAGGATTGAAGCTTACATGGAACGCAGTAGATGGTGCAACAGGATACAATCTGACAGTTTACAGCGGAAGCAAGAAAGTTAAGACTGCGGCTACGGCAAAGACGACCTACAGTTTCAAAAAATTAAAGAAACTTACAAAATACACAGTAGGTATTCAGGCAATCAAAGTAGTAAATGGTCAGACATTAACTTCTGATGAAGTGAAGATCACAACAGCCACAAGCCCTGCAAAAGCATCTATCAAGAAAGTTGAGAAGAAATCTGCCAGAAAAATTAAGATTACTTGGAAGAAAGTAAGCGGAGCAGACGGATACCAGATTTATATGAAAGCCGGAAAGGGTAAGTATAAATGTGTAAAGACTATCAAAAAAGGTAAGACTACCAGTTATACCTACACCAAAGCAAAGAAAGGTACAAAATATACCTTTAAGATTCGTGCTTATAAGAAAGCCGGAAACAATAAGGCATATGGAGCATTCTCCAAAACAAAAAGCAAAAAAATGTAATATGTAAGTATGTAATGAAAACCCCAGACTGTATATATGGTCTGGGGTTTTTGCGTAGTTGTTAAGTTGAAAAATCCATGATAAACTAAGCATAACAGTTATTGATGAAGTAAAAAGAGGTATTGCAGATGATTATAACCGTGACCATGAACCCTGCGATAGATAAGACCGTGGAAACCGACACTTTTTTTCACGGGGGATTAAATCGTATTGAACAGCCTGTGGCAGATGCGGGAGGAAAGGGAATTAACGTATCAAAGACGATAAAAGCCATCGGAGGGAAATCCTTAGCAACCGGATTTTTAGGAACAAAAGGCAGCGAAATAATCTTAGACTGCCTTCAGGGAGAAGGCATTGAACAGGACTTTGTCCTTGTGGACGGAGTCACACGTACCAATTTAAAAATCATGGAAAAAGACGGTACGCTGACAGAAATTAACGAGCAGGGAATGACCGTATCTGAGGAAAAGCAGCAGGAACTGATAGACAAGTTAGAAAGCTATGCCAAAGAAGATGTGTTGTTTTTGCTTGCCGGAAGTATTCCCAAAGGCGTAGATCAGAATATTTATGCCCGCATCATAGAAAAGGTAAGACCAAAAGGGGCGAAGGTATTTGTAGATGCAGACGGCCCGCTGCTTGCAGAAGCTATAAAGGCAGTTCCCGATATTATAAAACCAAACCACCAAGAATTAGCGGAATACTTTAAACTGCAGGGAGAAGTTTCCGAAGAAAAATTAGTAGCGTCAGGGAAACGATTGTTAGAAAAAGGCATAAAAACCATAGCCATTTCAAGAGGAAGCAAAGGAGCGATTTTTCTGCATGCCGCATCCGGGCAGGTGATTTGCTGTGAAGCATTGGCGGTAGAAGTGCATTCTGCTGTAGGAGCCGGAGACGCCATGGCAGCAGCCTTAGCCTATGCGGAGGAGGAAAAGTTGACCTGGAAGGAAAGTATCAGGCTTGCCATGGCAGTATCCGCCGGAGCAGTGACCACAATAGGAACGAAGCCGCCGGAGAGAAGTGTGATTGACGAATTATCAGACAGGGTGGAAGAAAAATTGCATATTTTTTAAATTTCCAGTAAATACTAAGCATAAAACAAAAATCAAAAGGAGCCTGATATGAAAGCTTATCTGGAAATTATAGAAGTATACGGACGGGAGATTATGGATTCAAGAGGCAATCCCACCGTAGAAACAGAAGTCGTAGTAAAAAGCCATGAAACAAAAAGAATTACCATGGGAAGAGCTGCAGTACCTTCAGGAGCCTCTACCGGACGGTTTGAAGCGGTGGAGCTTCGTGACGGTGATAAACGCTATGGCGGAGCCGGTGTCAAAAAAGCAGTTTCCCATATCAATGATAAAATTGCCAAAGAGCTTGTGGGAAAAAATGCTTTAAACCAAAAGAAAATTGATGCAAGGCTCATAGAATTAGACGGAACCGAAAACAAGAGGCGTTTAGGTGCGAATGCCCTGCTTGGGGTATCCATGGCAGTTGCCAAGGCAGCGGCAAAAGCCTTAAATCTTCCATTGTATGTCTATCTGGGAGGAATCTATGCGCACAAGCTTCCGGTTCCCATGATGAATATTCTGAATGGAGGAAAACATGCAAAGAACACCGTAGACTTTCAGGAATTTATGATTATGCCGGTAGGAGCAGCTTCGTTTAAAGAAGCACTTCGTATGGGCTCCGAGGTCTATCGTGCTTTAAAGAAAATCTTAGAGCAGGACAAAAAATCCACAGCAGTCGGAGACGAAGGCGGTTTTGCCCCGGATTTAGAGGATGCTTTTGAAGTATTTGACTATCTGACAAAAGCAGTGGAAGATGCAGGTTATGAATGCGGCAAGGACATTGTTTTTGCCATGGATGCTGCAGCGTCGGAGCTGTATGACAAAGAGTCACAGATGTATTTCTTTGAAGGAGAGAGTGAGATTTTAAGAAAGCGGCAGATGGGATTGAATCAGGAAGCAACGGTTATGCGGACTGCGGAGGAGATGATTGGCCTGTATGAGAACCTTTGCAGTAAATATCCGATTTTTTCCATTGAAGATGGTCTGCATGAAGAAGACTGGGAAGGTTTTCAGAAATTAACGGAGCGGTTAGGCTCTAAGGTACAGTTAGTAGGAGATGACTTGTTTGTTACGAATACAGAACGGTTAAAACAGGGAATCAAACAGGGCTGCGGCAATTCGATCCTGATTAAATTGAATCAGATCGGAACTCTTTTGGAAACCATGGAAGCTATTGAAACCGCCCACAGAGCCGGATATACTGCGGTTGTTTCCCACCGTTCCGGCGAAACAGAGGATGCCACCATCGCAGATTTAGCAGTAGCATTAAACTGCGGACAGATAAAGACGGGCGCTCCCTGTAGAACAGACAGAGTGGCGAAATACAATCAGCTTTTACGAATTGAAGAAGAACTTGGGGAAACAGCAGTCTATCCCGGCATCTCCATATTAAAATAAAATTAGTAGTTGAAAAATGAACAGGCATATGCTATACTATCATAAGTTGTGAGAACCGATAAACAAACAGATTTGCAGGAGGTATTACTCGTGGCAGTAGTAAAAACGATTTTAACAGTAGTATTTATTTTAATATGTCTGGCATTGACAGTAATTATTCTGATGCAGGAAGGTAAGTCAGCGGGATTAGGAGCTATCGCCGGTGCAGCAGACACTTATTGGGGCAAGAATAAGGGACGTTCCATGGAGGGAATGCTTGTAAAAATCACCAGAGCTTTAGTAGTATTATTTATGCTGATTGCTGCAATATTGAATATAGGAAGCTTTTAAACGGGTGAGGCTGTCGTGTAAGCGGCAGCCTTTTTTGTATGAGGAGTACTATGGATAGAGAACAGTTTGAAAAACGTAAAAAATTGATTTATGAATTTATCTGCGATGACTTATATGTGCCGATGAAAATCAAGGAAATGGCGATCCTCCTTTCTGTTCCGAAGAGTCAGCGAAGTGAATTAGAAGAGGTCTTAAATGCTCTGATTGCCGATGGCAAAATCGAAGTATCTAAGAAAGGCAAATATGCAAAATCCGAAGGGAATTTTATCACAGGAACCTTTAGTGGACATGCAAAGGGCTATGGATTTGTGACTATAGAAGGAGAAGCAGAAGACATTTTTATTCCGGCAGATCAGGTGAACGGTGCATTCCATAAAGATGTGGTACAGGCAGCAGTAAGCCCCACTCAATCCGGGAAGCGCAGAGAGGGAAGCATTGTAAAAATCATTTCCCACGGACTGACCGAAGTAGTAGGAACCTATGAATACAGCAAAAACTTTGGATTTGTCATACCGGATGACCCGAAAATCAACAGGGATATTTTCATTTCCAAAGAACGTTCTAAGGGAGCCGTCAGCGGGCATAAGGTAGTCGTAGAACTTACGGATTATGGAAGAAAGGACAGAAAGCCGGAAGGAAAAGTGGTTGAAATCCTCGGACATATCAATGACCCCGGAACCGATATTCTTTCCTTGATCAGAGCCTTCGCGCTTCCGGCAGAATTTCCCGAAAAGGTCTTGAATCAGGCGCAGCGGGCAGCCAAAGAGGTGTCAGCGGCAGATATGGCAGGCCGGATGGATTTAAGAGACTGGCAGACCGTTACCATTGACGGAGAGGATGCAAAGGACTTAGATGATGCCATTACTCTGACAAGGGAAGACAATGGGTATCGTTTAGGAGTGCATATTGCAGATGTGACTAATTATGTGCAGGAGTACAGTGCCTTAGATGCAGAGGCAAAAGAGCGCGGAACCAGTGTCTATCTGGTGGACAGGGTAATTCCGATGCTTCCCCATACGCTTTCAAACGGAATCTGCTCTTTGAATCAGGGCGAGGACCGTTTAGCATTAAGCTGCATTATGAGCATGGATGAAAAGGGCAGGGTCATAGACCATAAAATTGCAGAAACCGTGATCTGTGTTGACCGCCGAATGAGCTATACCAATGTAAAGAAAATTTTAGAGGATAAGGATGCACAGGTAATTGAGGAATACAAAGACTTTGTTCCGATGTTTGAGCTTATGAAGGAGTTAGCGGAAATTCTCCGTAAAAAGCGGATGAGGCGGGGCTCCATTGATTTTGATTTTCCGGAAACAAAAATCGTATTAGACGATAAAGGGCATCCGGTGGAGATCAAGCCCTATGAACGAAATGTGGCAACGAAGATTATTGAGGATTTTATGCTGATTGCCAATGAAACAGTGGCAGAGGATTTCTTTTGGCAGCAGGTGCCCTTTGTCTACCGTACCCATGACAATCCGGACAGTGAGAAAATCCGCAAGCTTTCTACTTTTATAAATAATTTTGGTTATTCCATTCACATCGGACAGGATGAGGTGCATCCAAAGGAATTGCAGAAGCTTTTGCAGAAAATCGAAGGTTCTTCGGAGGAGCCGTTAATCAGCAGGCTGACGCTGCGTTCCATGAAGCAGGCAAAGTATTCGACAATCAGTACCGGACATTTTGGACTGGCGACGGACTATTACTGCCACTTTACTTCCCCGATCCGAAGGTATCCGGATCTGCAGATACACCGTATCATCAAAGAATGCCTGCGGGGAAAAATGAGCGGCAAGCGGATAGCCCATTACGATAAGATTCTGCCGGAGGTGGCAAAGCATTCCAGCGAAATGGAACGCAGGGCAGATGAAGCAGAACGGGAAACCGAGAAAATGAAAAAAGTAGAGTATATGTCACACCATATCGGGGAAGAATTTGAGGGTGTCATTTCAGGTGTTACAGCCTGGGGATTTTATGTGGAGCTGCCGGATACCATTGAAGGTCTGGTGCATGTAACTTCCCTTATGGACGATTATTATGAGTATTTTGAAAGCACCTATGAGCTGGTGGGACAGATGACAAACCGCAGATATAAATTAGGACAAAAGGTAAAAGTGATCGCAGCAGCAACCGACGCGCTGCTTCGGACGATTGATTTTGAATTGGTGAATGAGTAAGGAATGGGAGAATAAGATGGGAAATGACAGTATCAAGCTGATTGCAAATAATAAGAAAGCAAGGCATGATTATTTTTTAGAGGAGCTTTATGAAGCAGGAATCAGTCTGCACGGAACAGAAGTAAAGTCTTTGCGTATGGGAAAATGCAGTATAAAAGAGGCCTTTGTGAGAATCGAAAAGGGAGAAGTTATTATATATGGAATGCATATTTCTCCCTATGAAAAAGGAAATATTTTTAACAAAGACCCGCTCAGACCCAAGAAGCTTTTGCTGCATAAAAAAGAAATTTTAAAATTACAGCAGAAGATTGCAGAAAAGGGGTATACTTTAGTACCGGTGGAGGTATATTTTAAGGGAAGTCTTGTCAAGGTTCAGATCGCGTTAGCGAAAGGGAAAAAGCTTTATGATAAGAGGCAGGATATTGCGAAGAAAGACTTGAGGAGAGAGTCGGAGAGGGAGTTTAAGGTGAAGAATCTGTATTAGGAAATTGTGGGGATTGCCATTCCCGAACTGCGGTATCGAGTGTGGTGCCTGTCTGGCGGATGGCTGTTACTGTCACTTGTTTGGCGAATGGCGCAGGCTGAACTGTTACAATTTTTTTAATAAAAATTTTAATATTACTTGACTTAGTTAAAAAAAAATTATACAATATTTGTTCAATACAAGGGCCAGTAATGGTTTCGACAGGGATTATGAAGCTGGAGAAGCGAGTCGCATGGGATGCGTTAAATGCCAAACTTAAAATTAAACGCTGATAATAAATTAGCATACGCTGCCTAGTTGCAGCAGTCTGACCTAGAGCACCTGCACTTTAGGACCCAGGCTTCGACTATGCAGGAAACGACACATATTAAGCTTTGCGTATGTGGGCGTATCATGAAGCTACTGAAGCAGGAATTGTGTTTATTCAAGTCCTGTGGAGGGAATGTCAAAAAATAAACTACACTCGTAGAAGGACAGGGGATTGGTTTTTGGACACGGGTTCGACTCCCGTCTGGTCCACTTAGATGATTGCTGGTCGAACACTTCGGCCGAGCAATCATCTATTTTTATTTCCTGTATATTCGGGCTTCCAGCGCCGATATTATAGGTTACGGTAAAATGGTCGTCATATAGATACACTTCATGGACGAAGCTCTTGATTATCCTGCGTTTGTATTCTGTCCAGTCATCATCAGGTGTTAGAAACTGCATAAGGAAAGCATGTACCTGTTGTTTGGACAATCCAAAGCTGACCGTTTTAAGATACGCCAGTTCTCCCTCTATCGCCGTCTTTTCGGATTCAAGGCTTTGCAGCCTGGTAAGAAGCGTTTCGGAAGCAAGCCCTGTCTCAATCGCCTTTAGTATATTATCCGTAGCCTTTTTATTCTCATTTAGCTTTTTCTTATAATGGGAAATATCTTGTTCCCTTGTATCTGTTTCGGCTTGAAATTGCCAAAGTGCTTCCGCTATATCCCAAAGAATATCTGGCTGCAATATGTACTCCGCGGTTTTTTGTGTGATAAGGTCCTCAATGGTATCTCTTGTCACATGCTCTTTCTGGCAGTTGCCTTTTGCACGTACTGTCGGGCAATAGTAATAATAGAATTTGCCGCCGCTTTTCCCGGTTCCGCTAACCCCGGTCATAGGCTTCTTGCAGTAGCCACAAAAGAGTTTTCCAGATAACATATATTCGGCTGTGGTTTTCCGTGTTTTCTTTGTCACCGTTCGTCGCTTCCTTTCTTTCTGGGCAAGGTAAAAGGTATCTTTAGAAATAATGGGCGGTATGCCATCCTCTACGGTTACGCCTGCGGCTTTATAGATACCAATATATTTCTCGTTCTGAATGATTCTGTTGATACTATTCTTATTGAACTGGTTGCCGTTGCTGGTCCTATATCCTAAGTCATTCAGTTTGCGGCAAATATCCGCATTTGTTTCCTGGTTGATATACATATCAAAAATAATCTCAACGGCTTTTGCGCTGTCCGGGTCAATTTCGTAAGTACGTTCCTTTGAAACCCGATAGCCAAGCGGTACAGTATTGCCGAGCACCCGGCACTTTAGGGCACTTTCGTGCATACCGCGTTTTATCTTTTGTGCCAGTTCCGCAGAGTAATATTCTGCAAGGCCTTCCATTAAAGATTCAAGAATGATTCCCTCCGGCCCGTCTGGTATACTTTCAGCCGCGTAATAAATTTGTATGCCGTTATTCCGAAGCTGCCTTTTATATATAGCACTGTCGTATTTGTTTCTTGCAAAACGGTCCGTTTTATAAACGACAACGCCATCAAATTTATGTTTCTTACTGTCGGCAATTAAGCGCTGAAATTCCGGGCGGTCATCAGTTTTTCCAGAGATATGCCTGTCAGCATATACCTCAACAATCGTAAAATCTTTTTGTTTACAAAAATCGGTGCATACACGGATTTGGCCTTCTATGCTCTGGTCCGTCTGACGGGGCCCCGCGCTGTATCTTGCATATAATGCAACACGCATAAAATTCACCCCTTGAATATATTGTCATTGTGGTATTCCAGGCAGTCAGGTGCCGGAACAAAATCTCGTGGAAGGACTATTTTTGTCCCTTCTAAATTTACAAGGCTTGCTATGGTAAAAGCATCATTAGCATAGTCTTTTACTGTTTGGGAAACCCATATTCTGTAATCTTTCGTAACAGTGATAAGGCCCTGGTCAAAAGCCCAATCATGCAGCACGTTTAGCAATAGCCCGTTGTGCGGGTCCGTCCGTTCCGAAGAACTCCGGCACTCGTTAAACGGCTTGATATGGCTTGCACGTAATAATGTCGGCAACGTCAAGCCGGTTATGCAGCATTTTTGTTCATAGGACGTGAGCACGCTGGCCCTGAAAAAGTGGCGTTCCCTGCTGACTTTGTTTCTGTCGGTAAGGGAAGAAAGAGGCTTTGCGCCTTGTTCCGGTGTTCCGTCAAATAAGGCGAGACCGACAATTTCCTCTGCCATAGTTGCCAGTTCGCCCCAGTCGTTTTGGAACTCCGCAAAAATCTCTTTATCCATTTTCGCCACGTGACTCATGCCCTTTTTCCCTTCGCCCGTTACCCTGGGGTCAAGGAATTGGAAATTTCTCATGCGTAATACAAGAGAGCCGATTGACAGCTCTAAAATTTCCGCCACCTGGCGGATGACTTTGTTGCTTGGGTTGATTTTGTTTAAGGGGGTAACACAGTAAAGCGCGTATGCGACGATTATATCAGCCCTGCGCCAGCGTTTACCCCCCCCCCTAATATTTTTCCTCCTCGAGCTCTAAAGCGGCCTCTATGAGCCTTATACGGCCTCTCACGTCTATTTTATTATAGATACGTAATAGCTCTAATTCTTCTTTGGAGAGGGTGCGTTCTGCATTATTGACTGTGACGGTCCCGGAGTTCTGCCCGATAACGCCATTATTGGTATGCACTTCCGCTGTATTATCGGTCCAGCCCATGATATAGCTTGGTGATACATGAAGGGCTTTGGCTATTTCTTCTATTGTAGAGCGTTTCAGGTTTGTTACAATACCGGTCTCATACTTATTTATAGTAGCCTTTGTAACTCCGGCCAATTTGCCTAGCTCTTCCTGTGTCATGTCTAATTCTTTCCGTCTGGCCTTGATTCTTTTACCTGTATCATCAGTCATGCAACCGCCTCCTTTTCTTTGATTTTCTTAATTATATCGCATTTTGTGAAAAAAATAAACAAAAATATGAAAAAAACTATTTACAAATGAATCTGATTGCGTTATATTAGTATCGTGAGCCGCTACTTTAGACCTGCGCAGGCTATATGTGGACACAGAAGGAGGCCCAATGATGGATAAGACACTTCTATCAAGCGTAATGGTAAAAAACCATGATACGCAAAAGAACTTGGCAGAGGCGATGGGCTTGAGTTTATCAAGGTTTAATGCGAAAATCAATGAGCGCGAAGGCGCCGAGTTTACGCAGACGGAAATGACATTTATTATTTCACGGTATAACCTTTCCAATGACGAAGCAATGAAAATTTTTTTTGCAAAGAAAGTATCGAATTAAGATACAAAGGTGCATGCTATGAAACAAGAGCAAGCTACGCTTTATGCTGAAATTGAACGACGCACGTTAACTAATCTGCTGGAAGCTGCAAAGGAGTATTACAAGAACCCAGCAAACATGCAGGCTTTTAAGGCCTGGGAAAATTCTAAGGAGGGAAAAGAATATGCAGCAAATTACATTGACACTCGACCTGACGGCCGAGAACCTCGAAAAGTTGAAAATCTTTTGCGAGGACACAAACGCACTTGCAACCGCAAATGCGGATGCAAAGAAAGTAGCAGCAAAACCGAAGGCGGCGCCTAAGCCGGAAAAGAAAGGAGAGGCAAAACCTGCGAAAAAGGAAGAAGCTGAACCTGCAAAGGAAACGGCAAAAACCGTAACGAAAACAGATGTACGCGCCGTAGCATTGAAAATCTCAAAGGCTGGCAAGTCTGACGTATTAAAAGAGATTTTCGCGAAGTTTGAAGCCACCAAACTTTCCGAAGTGCCAAAAGACCGCTATGACGAACTGATGGAAGAACTGGTGGCTGTAGATGCCTGACGTTCACGCCTTATTGTCTGCCAGCGGCGCAGCTAAGTGGCTGAACTGCCCGCCGAGTGCAAGACTGGAAGAAAAATTTCCAAATGAGTCAAGCGAGTATGCAAGAGAAGGTACGGTTGCCCACGCTCTTGCTGAAATCTCAGCCGGGTATAATCTCGGCAATATTACCAAGAGAACTTTTAACGCCAGAAAGAAAAAACTCTTAGCAACCGAAGATGGCGAGAAATTTTACAACGAAGAGATGCAGGAACACGCTACAGATTATGCGGAACTGATTTATGGAAAATTGAAAGAAGCAAAAGAGCATTGCCCGGACGCATTTGCAGAGCTTGAAGTCAGAGTTGATTTTTCCAAATGGGTACCGGAAGGCTTCGGCACTGGCGACTGTATTATTGTTGCTGATGACTGGCTGGAAATTGTTGATTTGAAATATGGCAAAGGTCACCGTGTAGAAGCTGCCGGAAATCCACAAATGCGGCTGTACGCATTAGGGGCGCTCGAATATTACGGGCAGCTCTATGATATTGAGAATGTCCGTATGACCATATACCAGCCGAGACTTTCTGGGGTACAGAGTTCGGATGAAATTAGCGTGGCTGAACTTTTGGAGTGGGCTGAAAAAACAGTAAAGCCAAGAGCCGAACAGGCTTTTGCCGGAGAAGGTGAATTTTCACCGTCAGAAGAGACGTGTAAATTCTGCCGGGCAAAAGAAGAATGCCGTGCGAGATATGAAAAGAATCTTGCCTTGTTTGACAAGGCAGAGGACCCGCTTCTTATTACTGTTGAAGAAGCGGCGCAGGTACTTGAAAAAGCCGCTGACATCAGGGCATGGATAACTGACCTGGAAAATATGGTGCAGTCTGCATTACTTTCCGGCAATGAAGTAAGCGGCTGGAAAATTGTGGAAGGAAGAAGCGTCCGCAAGATTGTTGACAGTGCAAAGGCTTTGGAGGCATTCAAGGAAGCCGGCTATGATGAAGCGGTGTTGTTCAAGGCGCCTGAGCTGATTACCCTGACCCAGATGGAGAAAGATTTTGGCAAGAAAGTTGTAGCCCAGATTCTGGAAGGCTTAATCGAGAAACCACAGGGAAAGCCTACGCTTGTGCCTGAATCAGACAAGCGCCCGGCATTCCAACCAGAAGAAGCGATTCTTGCGGCATTTGATGAGTAAGGAGGCATAGGCATGGATTCATTCCAACGAAGGAGACAGCGGCGACGACGCCGGCGCAGGCGTCAGAAAGCTATTATTTTGTCCATATTCGTAATTATAGTGTTAGGCATAAGCATTTTACTGGCTGACGCCTTAAAAGCCAAACTTGGGCTGCCTGGTGAGGCCACAGGGGCGTCTGTGCAGAGTACGGAAGTCCCTACGGTGACCGCCGCGGCGATTCAGACAAAGACGGCAGCCCCAAAACCGACGAAGGAACCGACACCTTATTATAATGTGCGTTTAAGCAAGAAAGATTCCTACCTTTTAGCGAAAATCGCTATGGCGGAAGCCGAGGGCGAACCGCTAAAAGGGAAAGAGCTTGTTATTATGGTTGTCTTAAACCGTATGGCAAATGATGAATTTCCTGATACCGTGCATGACGTCATATATCAGGAACGACAATTCTCGCCAATCGACGCCGGCCGGTTTGACAGGGTAGAGCCTGATAAAGACTGCTGGAAAGCACTGGAAAATGTGAAGGCACTGGAAACGGATATTTCAGATGGAGCCTTATATTTTGAAAGCTGCGATTATGATAACTGGCATAGTCAAAACCTTACGTTCCTATATAAGTATGGGAATCACAAATTTTATAAATAAAGGAGATTATATATTATGAGTACACAGATTACAACCGGAAAAGTAAGATTCAGCTATTGTAGTTTATTTGAGCCGAGGGCTGCCGTTGCAGGCGGTCAGGAAACCTATAGCGTGACCCTTTTGATTGATAAAGGGGATAAGTTTACGCTGGATAAGATTAAGGCAGCCGTTGAGGAAGCGAAACAGCTTTACCTTCAGAAGAACTCTGGTAAGAAGCTGCCGAGTGGATTAAAGACAACTTTGCATGATGGAGACGGCGAACGCCCGAATGGGGGCGATTTTGGACCGGAATGTGCAGGCTGCTATGTTATTACGGTAAGCTCTAAAAATAAGCCGGTATTGGTGGACAAAAACAAAACGCCGATTACGGACCCGCAGGAACTTTATTCTGGCTGCTATGGCCGTGCGATTATCAATTTCTTTGTGTATGACACAAATGGCAATAAAGGCGTTTCTGCCGGACTGAACGGCGTTATGAAACTCCATGACGGAGAACCTTTGAGCGGCGGTATTGTTACTGATGAAGATTGGGACGACGATTGGGAAGACCCGGACGCTGGCGCAGCCGACGGCTATGACGACCTTCTTGGATAAATTTTTTGACCGGCAACGCCGGGGAATTTGGCAGAGTTTTAGCCTTTTCCCTGGCGTTTTGTAGGAGGTAGAAATAATGACAACACTTGCTATTGATATAGAAACCTATAGCCCTATCTCTTTGCAGGATTGCGGCGTGTATGCGTATGCGTCGCATCCAGATTTTGAGATTCTGTTATTTGGTTACGCTTTTGATGATGGACCGGTTGACGTGATTGACCTGACAAAAGAAGAGTTTCCAGAGGACTTAAAAGAAGCAATCTATGACCCTGGTATTTTGAAAACAGCTTTTAACGCTGCATTTGAGCGCACATGTATTTCATCCTGGTTTAACAGGAATACACCGCCGGAACAATGGAGCTGTACCGCCGTAATGTCAAGGGAGTTAGGCTTGCCTAGTACCCTGGAACAAGTCGGCGTAGTGTTAGGGCTGCCTGATGACAAGCAAAAGTCAAAGACCGGCCGTGCGCTTATTCGTTATTTTTCGGTACCATGTAAGCCGACGAAAGCAAACGGCGGAAGAACAAGAAATTTGCCGGAGCATGACCCGGCCAGGTGGAATCTGTATATAGAATATAACCGCCAGGACGTAGAGGCGGAACGTGCCATTAGAAAGAAACTGTCTCACTTTCCTATGACGAAGGAAGAACAGGCGTTATGGGTACATGACCAGCATATCAACGACAGAGGCGTCAGGGTTGACCTGCATTTTGCAGAGGAAGCCGTGGAACTCGACCATATTATTAAGGACCGCCTTTTGCAGGAGGCAAAGGACCTGACAGGGCTTGAAAATCCGAAAAGCCCGGCACAGTTAAAAGCCTGGATAACGCAGGTTACGGGATTTGAAGTAGAAAGCCTGAACAAGAAAAGCATTCCAGAGATACGGGAGAAAGTAAACAATGCAAAAGTGAACGCCATGCTGGATATTAGGGCAGGGCTTGCGAAAACCTCAACAGAGAAATATGCAGCCATGCTTCGTACTGCCTGCCCGGATGAAAGAATCCGCGGACTGACACAATTTTACGGCGCATCGAGAACAGGACGCTGGGCAGGCCGGCTGGTTCAAATGCAGAATCTCCCGCAGAATAAAATGCCGGATAAAGACCTTGACACAGCAAGGCAGATTGTAAGGACCGGTGACTTTGAACTTTTGGAAATGTGCTTTGATGATATTGCGGGAACACTCTCACAGTTAATCAGGACCGCCTTTATTCCGAAACCGGGCCACCGGTTTATTGTTGCCGATTTTTCAGCGATTGAGGCACGTGTATTAGCATGGCTGGCTGATGAAGCCTGGCGCATGGAAGTGTTTAATACACATGGAAAGATATATGAGTCGTCAGCAGAGCAAATGTTTCACCTGGAACCCGGAAGCGTTAAAAAGGGAAATCCAATGAGGCAGAAAGGTAAAATTGCAGAGCTTGCGCTTGGCTATGGCGGCAGTGTCGGAGCACTAAAGTCTATGGGTGCCTTAGATATGGGTCTTGAAGAAAAGGAACTAAAACCTCTTGTAAATAGCTGGCGTGCGGCAAATACCGCTATTACAAAATTCTGGTGGGACACTGATGCGGCAGCAAGGCGAACCATACAAACAAAAGAGCCGGTGAGGTTACCACATGGAATGGGCTTTTTCAAAAAGGGGCCATTACTAAAGCTGGTACTTCCAAATGGCAGAGAATTGAGCTATGTAAAACCGGCGTTAATAGATGACAGCATTACCTATGAAGGAACTTTGCAAGGTTCTGGCGCCTGGGGGCGCATAGAATCTTATGGGCCAAAGATAGTAGAGAACATTGTGCAGGCGACCGCAAGGGACTGTTTGGCAGTCGCGATTGAACGGTTGGAAACTGCCGGTTTTCCGGTAGTGTTTCATGTGCATGATGAAGTTATTTGCGAAGTGCCAAAAGGCGTAAGCTCTGCTAAAGAACTCGGAGCTATTATGTCGGAACCGATTGAGTGGGCCCCAGGCTTACCGCTTCGTGCTGACGCTTACGAATGCGAGTATTATAGAAAGGATTAGCTATTATGGATATGTTTAGTTTTAATAAGGCAGTGAAAGAACAATCTGAAAGATGTCTTTCCATCTTATGTGATAAAGGAATAGAATATGCACCAAATGCGTCTATGGAGAATAATGCTTCTGACCGTTTGGAGCATTTCAAAAAGGCTGCTGCAATTATGAGCGCAACGCCGAAAATTGCGCTGCTCGGCATGTTGTCAAAGCATATTGTTTCCGTTTCGGATATGTGCACAGACAGCAAGAATTATCCTATTGAAAAATGGGACGAAAAAATTACGGACAGTATCAACTATCTGCTGATACTGCGGGCAATGGTGGAGGAAGAAAATCATGAACAGAATTGAAACAAAAATACTGAATCCGTCAATTATTGCCGAAGCAGAACAGATGATGGTGTGTGCTGCAAGGCTGACCCAGAGAGGCCAGACCATTCAGAATATGGCCGACTTAATGTGTCTCTATATGAAAGAATACACAGAGGACACGGTAAAAAATCTTACGGCCCTACCCCACCCTACTATACAGAAATTTGCAACTATCAATGTGGCGGTTGTCGGTGCGTCCAGAAGATTCCTGGCACAGATTACACGTCATCAGAACGAAGTCAAGTTTATGTCGGCAAGTCTGCAATATAGTGATTATTCCGGCAAAGCAAGTTTCGTTGTACCCTATGAAATCTTGGGAACGGACAAAGAGGCCGGGTATCTGGCGCAATGTGAAGCGTCTATGCAGAAGTATATGAGCTTGATTACTGCCGGAGTAGACAATGACGATGCCGGCTATATTGCCCCGCACGCACTTCGCAACGTGCTTATTATTGGCGCGACGCCATATCAATGGAAACACATGATAAGTCAAAGAGTTTGTCGGAGAAATTCACAGGAAACGAGATATGTCATGCTTCGGATATGGCAGGCACTTTATAAAGAAAATCCGGCAATCTTTTCCGGGTGCGGACCTTCTTGCATGAGCAGTTCCTATCACTTATGCAGCGAAGGAAAAATGTCCTGCGGAAATGCGATATTGTATGCTATGACGCCGGAAAATATTTTGGAAGTAGACTTTCCTAAATTATGTTAATCAAATGGTATGTTATCGACGACCACCCTAATTATGAGTTAAACCGCATGGGGCAAGTCCGAAATCGCCGTACTGGCAAGATACTAAAGCCATTTGATGACGGACGCGGTTACCTACGTGTGACACTTGACGGAATAAATATAAAGCTACATATTCTCGTTGCTAAAATGTTTGTGCCGAATCCTGACCCGGTAAATAAGACGGTTGTAAACCACAAGAAAGGCAATAAGCATGACCCTAGGGCTTCACAGCTTGAATGGGTAACACAGTCAGAGAATATCAAGCACGCATGGGACACTGGACTCATACAAAAAAAAAAAACGGTCCAAATCGGAGTTTTAAGGCTTTAGGCTGATAAAGCGCTAAGCACTTAATTAAAACGCGAATATGGACGAATTAGGAGCCTTAAAACTCGTTTTAGACCAGAAGGAGGACACATGAAAGTAAGATTGATAGACTTTGGCGGGAAAATTCCCACCAGGGCGCATTATAACGACGCAGGCGCAGATGTTTACTGCGATAAAGATTATATGGTTTATCCGGGAGAGATTCTGAAAATACCATTAGGCTTTGGCCTTGAACTTCCTGACGGCATGGCTGGCTTTATCTTTCCAAGAACAAGCCTTAGCGCAAAAGGAATTGTCTGTGAGTTACCGCCGGTTGATTCCGGCTATCGTGGTGAGATTCACGCAATCGTATCAAATGTAAGTAACTCGCCAAGGATGATTTGCAAAGGCGACCGTATCGGGCAGCTTGTACTTTTACCGGTTACGGTGCCTGAGTTTGTAACGGATTTAGGAGAAAACCGCGAGGCTGGCGCTTTTGGTTCAACAGGGAGGTGACTGCTATGTTATTAGATATGATTGCGGAGATGCTTGCCGTTGCATATGATTGTCCTTGCAATTATAGTTATTTAGACAGTCTAGGTTTATCTGAAATCCTGACACAGACACATTCACCTGAGTGGTTTGAGGAACATTGTAAGCCCGAAATACAGGGGACATCAGTAACATGCTGGAAGGAGATTTTGCGTAATATGACAAAGACAAACAGAATCGATAAAGATACCTATTATCTGGAGATTGCGAAAGCCGTTGCAAAGCGCTCTACCTGCTTACATAGGCAGTATGGAGCCGTTATCGTCAACCATGATGAAATTATTGCGACCGGTTACAACGGCGCACCCAGGGGCGAAGCGAATTGCTGTGATATAGGCATCTGTTATAAAGATAGTCATGATTTTCCCAGGGACCCGAAAGCAAGCGTACATGGAAATCAGTACGGCTCTTGCGTAGCGGTTCATGCAGAACAGAACGCTATTATCAGTGCAGCCAGAAAGGATATGCAGGGCGCTACCCTATACCTTGCAAGCCTTGATGAAGCCGTAACGCCGGCACCGTGTAATTTCTGCGACCGTATGATTAAGAATGCAGGCATTACAAAGGTTGTGACCGGATGAACAAATTACAGTATGATGGACCAATTAGAATAGCGACGGGTAGCTCGCGAAAATCAACTAGCTGGAAGAATGAAGAAGTTCTTTGGAGCACATTTGCCGAAAGGCTACAGACAGTTACCCGGACACAGGAAACACTTGCAGAATATAAGGCAATGAGTAAACCGCGCCGGGATGAAATAAAAGATGTCGGCGGTTTTGTAGGCGGTGCCGTAAAAGGTGGACGCCGTAAAGCTGAGACAATTATGCAAAGACGGCTTTTAACTCTTGACTTAGACTATGTAACTGTTTCTGATTCTCCGTGGGAAACTGTAGAATTGATTTTAGGGTGTGCTGCTGTTTTATATAGCACGCATTCATCAACGCCAAGGGCGCCAAGGCTACGCCTTGTAATTCCTTTAGCGAGGCCGGTAAGTCCAGATGAATACACAGCAGTGGCAAGACGTGTGGCCGGCGATATAGGCATAGACCTTTTTGACGATACTACCTATGAGCCACATAGGTTGATGTATTGGCCGAGTGCGTCAAGAGATGCTGAATATCGTTACTTCGTTTCTGACGGGCCGTGGCTAGACCCTGATGAGCAGCTCATGAGATATAATGACTGGCGGGACCCTAGTGAATGGCCGGTATCGAGCAGAAAACAAGATATTATGCAGCGTCTTGCAAAAAAGCAGGGTGACCCGACAGAGAAAAAGAATGTCGTTGGCGCATTCTGTCGCGTCTACTCCATTGAGGACGCCATAGAGACTTTTTTGCCGGAGGTATATATCAAATGCGGTGAAGGCCGTTATACGTTTGCCGGTGGTTCCACTTCCGGCGGTCTTGTGCTATATGAGGACGGAAAATTTGCGTACTCCCATCACGGAACAGACCCTATCAGCGGAAAACTCTGCAATGCGTTTGACCTGGTAAGACTCCATATGTTTGGTGACAAAGACGACGACGCGGCGCCAGGTACGCCGGTAAGCAGGCTTCCAAGTTATACGGCAATGTCAGATATTGCGATAAATGATGAAGCCGTAAGACATGAACTGGCAATGACAAAACTAAAGGAGCTTTCGGACCAGTGGGACGATTTGCCGGAGGAAGAAACGGACTGGTTGAAAGAATTAAGCGTTTCACCAAAGGGAACGTTTGAGGCAACCATAGATAATGCAAGTCTTGTTCTTCTGCATGACCCGGAATTACGTGGCCGGTATTATTATGATGAATTTAGGGAAAGGCCGGTTGTATCTGGTGACCTTCCTTGGGAGAAGCTGGAAAAACGGTCCTCTGACTGCTGGCAGGATTCAGACGATTCGGGACTTAGGAGACACTTAGAAAAACATTATGGGATTGAAAGCCCTAGCAAAATACGCGACGCCGTAGAGCTTGCTATGCTCTCATGTAAACGTCACCCGGTAAGAGAATATTTGGACGGCCTTACCTGGGACGGTCAGAACAGAATGGACACGCTTTTTATTGATTACTTGGACGCAGCAGACAACGAATATACGAGAGAAGTCACAAGAAAAGCATTGATAGGCGCCGTAGCAAGAATCTACTCACCTGGCTGCAAACATGACCATGCGTTGGTTTTGGTAGGCCCGCAAGGGTGCAGGAAATCTACAACACTTGCCAAATTAGGGAGACAGTGGTTTTCTGACTCCCTTTATACCGTTTCAGGAAAAGACGCTTATGAGCAGTTACAAGGACACTGGATAATAGAAATGGGTGAGATGGCAGCAACTAAAAAGGCAGAACTTGAACAAATCAAGCAATTTATGAGCAAGCAGACAGACAGTTATAGAGCTGCGTATGCCAGAAGGACGCAGGAACACCCAAGGCAGTGCGCTTTTTTCGGCACGACGAACGACAGCGAATTTATGAGGGATTCCACAGGCGGCCGCCGTTTTTGGCCGGTTGTAGTAACAGATAAAGGCCGGGAACTCGGCGGAATGTTGACAGATGAAATTGTAGACCAGGTTTGGGCAGAAGCAGTTATGCGTTTTGAAGCTGGCGAGCAATGGTATTTGAGTGAACGCGTGGAGCAGATGGCCAGAAAAGTACAGGAGGAACACACGGAAATGAACGGCAAACAAGGACTGATAGAGAATTTCTTAGACACGTTGTTGCCTAAGGGGTGGGAAAAGATGGACCTTGATAAAAGGATGTTGTTTTGGGGCGGTGGCTTCGGAGAAAAGGAAGAAGGTACGGAAATAAGAAACCGTGTATGCGCAATAGAGATATGGCAGGAACTTTTCAGGGGTGACCCGAAAACCTTTACTCCTATGCAGGCGAGGGAAATCAACGGAATATTAAGAAGGATTCCAGGTTGGAAAAGCCAAAGCTCTATGAACTGCGGCATTTATGGCAGGCAGAGAGGTTTTTCAAGGGAGGTAGAATTTTGATAACAGAGGACATGATAAAGGAATTGAGACGTAAGTTTCCAAGTAAATACACAGAAGGCTATATTCGGCAATTTGATAAGGAGTGGACGGCAGCAGTAAAGACGCTACGGCTATCAGGCCAGAATTTGTCCCGAATTTACCTCATTCCAAAGCATTAAAAATTTAGTGATTTTGCTATCAGCAGAACATGTCAGCAGACTGCTGATTTTAGAGTGAAAAGCTATTGATTTTAGCAGAAGTGATTGAAAATATGAAGAATTTAAGAAGTAAGAAGTAAAACAGGCCTGAAATTTAGCACTATTTTACAAGTGATTTTGCTTGAAAGTCAGTAAAACCAAGCCTTTGAGCCGTCAGCAGAATCAGCAGTGTCAGCAGGTAACCGCTGACGCTTCCAAGCCTTGTTTTTACTGACTTTTTTGAATGTATCAGCAGAATCAGCAGAAAAATGTATAAAAGTATTAAAATTAAAATTTAAGAATTAAAGGTATAGCAATATTGTTAAAAAATAGCCCTTAATTCTTAAATTAGAAAAAGTAATTATAGAAAACCTGCTGATTCTGCTGACCGAAGGAGGTTTTAAGATGTTAGAAAGCACTTTGGAACAGTCTGTCAGAAAGTATATCCGTTCTCTCGGTGGCCGGTGTTATAAATGGGTTTGTCCTGGGGAAAACGGCGTACCTGACCGTATTTGTATATTGCCTGGCGGTAAAATAATTTTTATCGAATTAAAGAGACCCGGCAGAAAAGACGGCATGAGCGAACGGCAAAAGAAAATGTTTCGGGTTTTGAAAGCCCTCGGCTGTAAAGCATGGAGGATTGACAACTTGGACGACTTAAAGGAGCGTTTATCACATGAGATTTGAAGCAAAGTATTACCAGAAGTTTTGTATTCAGAAAATATTGGAGAATCCGGAGCTAGGGCTGCTTTTAGATATGGGTATGGGGAAAACGGCGATTACGTTATCGGCGGTTGAAGAATTGATATATGACTGCTTTTCTATTCGTAAAGTGCTGGTTATTGCACCTTTGCAACCGGCAAAAGAAACATGGCCGGTAGAAATTGAGAAATGGGACCATACAAAGCACATGACTTTTTCAATGATAATCGGCAGTCAGCAGGTACGTATAGAGGCTTTACGCCGGGAGGCTGACATTTATATTATCAATCGGGAAAATGTGCAATGGCTGGTAAACTATTATAAGAAAAAGTGGCCGTTTGATATGGTAGTGATTGATGAACTATCAAGTTTTAAGTCTAGCAAAGCACAACGGTTTAGGGCATTGAAAAAAGTAAGGCCTTATATCAAAAGAATTGTCGGGCTTACTGGTACGCCGTCGCCAAATGGCTTGCTGGATTTGTGGCCAGAAATGTATCTGCTGGACGGTGGAAAAGCGTTAGGCAAGACTTTGACCGGCTACAGGGACCAATATTTTTTACCGGATAAAAGAAACCAGCAGATGATTTTCTCCTGGAAACCGAGACAGAATGCAGAAGAAGAAATTTATAAAAAACTGGAAGGCCTTTGTATCAGCATGAAAACGGCGGATTACTTACAGCTTCCCGAACGTTTAGACGTCCGGCACGAAATAGAGTTATCCGAAGAAACGCTTGCAATATACCGGAAACTGGAAAAGGATATGCTGCTGCCGTATGAAGATGGGGACATTGACGCTGGTTCGGCAGCGATTCTTACTAATAAGCTCTTACAAGTGGCAGGCGGGGCAGCCTATAACGAAAACGGTGATGTAAAAATACTTCATGATGAAAAGCTGAATGCTCTTGATACTTTGATAGAGGAAGCGAACGGACAGCCTATTTTGTTGTTCTACGCTTATAAACATGAGCGCGACAGAATCAAAGAACGGTACCCGGAAGCCGTAGACGTAAAAGAAAAATCGGCAGTAAAAGAATGGAACGCCGGGCGTATCCCGATTCTTTTGGCGCATCCGGCGAGTGCGGGGCACGGCCTTAATTTACAGTTCGGTGGGCATATCGTGATTTGGTATGGACTGCCATGCAGCTTAGAACTGTACCAGCAGGCAAATAAAAGAGTACACCGCATGGGACAGAAGCAAACAGTATTGATACATCACTTACTGATGAAAGATACGGCTGATACATGGGTGCTGGACCAGGTTCTTGCACCAAAGGCAGAAAGGCAGAACGCATTACTTGAAGCGTTACTGGCAAGAATTAAGGAGGTAACCACATGACAGAGGAACAACGAAAACAGGTAGCAGAAAATCCAAAGGACTTTTTGAAGTGCTGCTGGTATCATGAACAGAGGATAAAGGAGAAACAGGAGCTTATCCGGCATTATCAGGAAATGGCGGAGTCAATTACGGCTGAGATAAAAGAGGTGACGACATTCAGTCTGACGCCTTCTCATAAAATAGAAAATTGTGCAATCGAGATTGTAAGCATACAGGATGATATTCGTAAAGAAATTTCTGAACTGAGAAAAGACTTACATATTGTGCAGGAAGTTATTGACCTTTTGGACGACAGCAGCCAGCGGTTATTGATGGAAGCAAGGTATTTGAGACACATGAAATGGGAAGATATTATGGAGCTGCTTGATATTTCCTATCGCTGGACATTGAGACTTCATGGGATAGCTTTACAAAAAATTTCTGAGAAAGCCATGTTAATTCACGTATAAGTTGTGGCATAATGCAAAATGTCGAAAACGAACAGAGATTCGATAAGGACGAAGGCGGGCGTATGGTACGAAGCTACATATACCCGCTTTTACTATTGCAGGAAAGAAGGTGAAAGCGTGGCAGAAAGGAAATTGACGCCGAAACAGCAACGATTTGTTGATGAATACCTGGTTGACCTGAATGCCACGCAAGCGGCTATTCGTGCCGGGTACTCAAAAAAGACGGCAAAAGAGCAGGCGGCAAGACTACTAACCAAAGCTAACATTCAAGCCGAGCTACAGAAACGCCGGAAGAAGATAGAGAAAAAGCTGGAAATCTCCCAAGAGTCTGTGGTAAATGAGCTGATTGCGATTATACGTGCGAATGGTGCCGACTTTGCAAAGGTTGTCGGCACGAAGGAAACTGGTACACACGTTGAGTTTGTGCCGACTGATTCCTTACCGCCGGAAAAATTATGTGCGATTGCCAGCATTAAGGAGAACGCACAAGGTATGGAAGTAAAAACACATGACAAGCTACGGGCAATGGAGCTTTTAGGTAAGTTCATGGGCTGGTTTGAACAGAAAGATTCCGATAGTGCCGGACCTTCTTTGGCTGATACGGTTGTTTCGGCGTATCAGAAAAGAAAGGAGCAGTCAGATGATAACGAATGAAGAAGCGATTCTATATTATGCTGACCATCCTGTAGAGTTTGTCGAGGACATTATCGGCGCAACGCCGGACCCGCAGCAAGCAAAGATATTACAAAGCGTAGCAACAAATCAGATGACAAGCGTACGAAGCGGTCACGGTGTCGGCAAAAGTACCGTTGAGGCATGGTGCATTATCTGGTTTATGACAACACGGCCATTTCCTAAGATACCATGCACGGCACCGACACAGCACCAGTTATTTGATATTCTGTGGGCAGAAGTCAGCAAGTGGCTTAGGCATAATAAAGCAATCGGCAGTGACTTAATATGGACGAAAGAAAAGCTCTATATGAAGGAACACCCCGAAGAGTGGTTTGCTGTAGCCCGTACCGCCAGCGTGCCGGATGCGCTGCAAGGTTTTCATGCCGAAGAGGTTCTTTACATTATAGATGAAGCAAGCGGTGTAAGCGATACGATTTTTGAGCCGGTACTTGGTTCATTGTCTACGCCGGGAGCTAGGCTCCTGATGTGCGGGAACCCGACGCAGCTATCAGGTTTTTTCTATGATAGCCATAACAAAAACAGAAAGAGCTATGCAACGTTTCATATTGACGGCAGGAACAGCACAAGGGTATCACCTGATTTTGTAAAAACTATTATCAATATGTATGGTGAAGATAGCGACGTATTCCGGGTACGTGTAGCCGGTGAGTTTCCATTACAGGAAAATGATATTTATATCCCACTTTCTCTAGTAGAACGTTCTGCCATGACAGAATTTCTCTTACGTACTTCACCACATCTTATACATATTGGGTGTGATGTAGCAAGGTTCGGCGACGATAAAACAGTTGTTGGCTATAGAATAAATGAGAAGGCCGAGTTTTATAAAAAACGTCAAGGCCAGGACACTATGAAAACCGCAGATGATATTGTAATGTGCGGCGAAGAACTGATACAGCGTTATCATTGGCAGATACCTATACCAATTAAAGTTGATGACGGTGGCGTTGGCGGCGGCGTAGTTGACCGGCTGCGTCAGATAAAGGATAGTGACCCTGACCGGTTTTGGTGGATGGAGATTTACCCGGTAAAATTCGGCCAGAGAATAAAACATAAGCATTGCTATGACAGCACTACTTATATGATGTTTGTTGCAAAAAAGTTATTGCAGCCATTTGATGAAAACGGACAGCCGAAACCGGTTGAACTGATTTTACCAAATGATGATGACCTGAAAGCGCAGCTTAGCTGTAGAAAATATTCACTGACAGAGCAGAGCAAAATAAGGGTTGAAAGTAAAGAAGCCATGAAGAAACGCGGTTTGCCGTCTCCTGATGAAGCAGACTGCGTTTTGCTTTTATGTTTACCAGTGAAACCGCCAAAACGAAAGAAGGGAGGAAAGCAGAATGGCACAAAGTAAAAAAGGAGTGCAGGCACATATTATCAAAGGCAAAGTGCCGATTGAGAAAGCAGAAACACCCTTGCAGATTACTGAGCAGGAAGCCTACAGTGCCGGTGACTGGATAAAGCCGGAAAATGATTTGAAGGGTTTGCGTGCTCTTGTCAAGCATAGCACGATTCTTCCACAGTGTATCAGGGCCTACAAAAATAATATCGCGGGCTTTGGTATCGGCGTCAGGTACATAGATGACACCGAGGAAACGCCAGAAAAGGCAGCAGAGTTTGAAAGAGCTACAGAGATTATTGAGCTGCTAAACACCGAGCAGGACACAAAGCAGGTGTTTGAAGATATTGTGGAAGCCAGGGAAACTTACGGCATTGCCTACCTGGAAGTGATTCGCAATATAGCTGGCGAGGTAGTCCAGATTGAATTTATTAAAGATACGCCATCTATTGAAAAGACAAAACCACTGGAGCCCTATATCTCGTCAATATATTACCATCATGGGAAAGAGACAGAACGAAAGAAACGCTATTGCAAATATCGGCAGGACGTTGGCGGGAAGTCTGTTTATTTCAAAGAGTTTGGCGACCCTCGTATCATGGACAGCCGAAACGGTTTGTATCTAAAAAAGGGAGAAACTCTTGAACTGGAATACCAGGCCAATGAGATTATGGATTTTACCATAGGCACGGAGCCTTACGGCGAAGTACGCTGGATAGGCCAGGTACTTGGTGTGGACGGCAGCAGGAAAGCGGAAAACCTCAATAATAATTACTTTGAAAATGGCAGACATACACCACTTATGATTATGATTGAAGGCGGCACGCTGACAGATGAAAGTTTTGAGAAGCTGCAACACTACATGGATGACATCAAGGGAGAATCTGGACAGCACTCTTTCATCATATTAGAAACAGAAAGCACGGACGGCAGAGCAGATTTTGACGAAACAGAAAAGCCCAAAATTGAAGTGAAGGACTTGGCAAGTGTATTACAGAAAGATGAATTGTTTCAAAATTACCTTGATAACAACCGGCGCAAAGTGCAGTCAGCTTTTCAGTTGCCAGACCTTTATGTGGGTTATACGACAGATTTTAACAGGGCAACAGCACAGACAGCCCAGGAAGTTACAGAGGAACAGGTTTTCCAGCCAGAACGGAAAAGCCTTGCATGGGCCATCAACAACCGCTTACTGAATGATTACCAGTTCCGTTATGTTGAAGCCTATTTCCTTGAGCCGGATATAAGCAATATGGATGACCTCTTTAAGTTGCTGACTGTGGGGAATAATGCCGGCGGTCTTACACCAAATATGGCGAAACGCTTGATTTATGAAGCAGTCGGCGAAGTTGCCGAGGACTACCCGGATGACTGGGGCAATATGCCGCTTGCATACCATAATTCGCAGAACAATGGTTTTGATATTAGCAGCCTTACCATGAGCCTGCAAAAGCAGATTGAGAAAGCAGCCGGCAACCATGATGACGCGATTGTGGCAGTTATGAAAGAGGTAAAACGTCTTTTAGTAAAGATGGAGAAAGAGATGGTGTAACATGGATTTATACGAATCGAGAGATGCTATAGAATTTAAGAAGGCAATGAAAAATTTTTATAATAGTGCATTTACTTTCGGGCCGGGGGGGGTATAATAAAAGATGACGGCTGGGCAACTATCAACGGTACAAAAGTCCACTTCGATGAAGATGGAAATATTGACATGGGACCTGATGGCTTGAAAGACTGGTCAGGCGGTGATTCAACTGGTGTAAGCAGTACATTATCCGGGGCAGATGCTGAAAAGAGTTTATTAGAATCCGCTAAAACTTGGACAAATGATTTGTCTGATAATGAAAGAGAATGTATTGTTGATTATACAGGTATGGCAAATATTGCGGTCAATGAGTATTTAAGGGATAACCATATTTATGAGGAAGATGAAGAATGGGTAAGTGACGCGATAAATAATCTTGATTCTGCAATAGAAAGATTTGAGTTAAAAGAAAATGTTACTATGTATAGAGGCTGCTCTTCAAAACTGTTAAAACTTAATATAGATGAAAACCTTATTGGGCAAGAATATCGAGATTTAGGTTTTATGAGTACAGCCGTTGATAAAGAAGAAGCTGAAATTTTTGCAGATGGCAGGGCGTTTGATTCAGATAGTGACCCTGTAATTTTGAAAATTGATATTCCAGCCGGAATAGGAAGAGGTGCGTATTTAAGTGGCTTATCTGATTTTAGTGATGAAAAAGAGTTTCTTCTAAAACGTGATAGTACGTTTGAAATTTATGGTATCACTTACAATGAAGACGGCACGCCAATATTAGAAATGAGGTGGAAAGAATGAAAGCAATAAGAGCTGATGGGCATAGTATAATTCATTATATAAAATTTTTGAAAGCCTCTGCTATACCTAAAGATGTTTTAACTGAAGCACAGGCAGATATAAAAGTACAAAAGATTGAAACTGAAAGCCGATTTGATAAAACAAATAAGCTGACAGCTTTACGTGAAGCTATTGCAGAACGCGGTTATGAGAGCGAGATTGAAGAAGTGGATAAAGAGTTTCTTAGTAAACACCGTGGTTGCCGTTCGGATAAAGCATGGGAAGATATGTGGAATAAAGCATGTGAACGCTATGGTACGCCTGATATACCGCGTGATGCATTATAAGTTTGAATAAAAGCCCCATATAATAATGTGAGGCTTTTAGATATATTTTTAGTTGTCAAATACGGATAATGCAACAGTCCAATTCCATTCCGATATGGAAACAATATCTGACAACATGCTTGATTCGCAGTCAAGCAATAAGATTGTGATAGGCATATAATGTCTCTCCTTTCTTACTAGCCGCATTTATGCGTCATCATAAATGCGGCTATATTTTTGTTATGTATTAGGATAGCAGATTTTTAGAGAAAAGTCTATTATCAATAATGCTAAAAAGTGAAAAGAAGGTGCTAAAAATGTGTATATATTGCGAGCCTCTCATAAAGGCTATAGACAACTATATTGCAAAGGCTGACAAAAATCTTACGGAAGTGCTTGGTGATGAAGGTTTTGCAAAACCAAAGAAATCATTTCAATATATAAAAGATATTGAGGACAGCGCAGCCGAAGCTCTTATGGAGGAAACAGATTATTTTGTGTCTGAGGCTGAAAAAGCGGTAGACCTTGAAACTTTTGCTGAAGATGTGTGGCCGGGATTAAAGATTGGTGACAAGCTAAAACCGATTATTGCAGCCATTTTCACGGAGCAGCTTGAAAAGTTCATGCCGGAGTATGTTGGCTATTATATTGCACAAACAGATAAAAACCTTAAATTAGAGCAAGTATCAAAGCGAACAACTGCTTGGATAAAGAATTGGAGCGAGGAACTCGGCGAGATTATGCAGCTCAATAGTCATAAAGAGGTTGAGCGAATCCTGGAAAAAGGGCTAAAAGATGGCAAGGGCATAGCAGATTTTACTAAAGAGATTCTTGACAGTGGCATACGTAATGAATATTACAAGGCAAGACGTGTAGCAGTAACGGAAGTTTTACGGGCGCACAGCGTAGCACAGCAAGAAGCGTTTATGCAAAGTCCGGCAGTATCAGAAAAAATGTGGAAGCATACTGGCGAATATAGAAACGAGCCACGACAGAATCATATTGATATGGACGGCCAGAGGGTGCCAGTTAATGAACCGTTTGACCTGACTGGCGCAGATGGCAGTGGCTACTCTCCCATGTACCCGCGTGATACTCTCCTACCACCGGAGGAAAGCATAAATTGCCATTGCATTTGTCAGCCGGTTGTAAATGAAGAGATTCTCGGCTTATCCTTAGAGGAACGCCAGGAGATGCAGCAGCAAATTGTTGATGAAATGGATGACGAATGGGAAAAAGAGCTTGACGCTGCGAACCGTGCGAAAGCAGGTATTGACCCAGAATAGCTCCCAGGTCGTCCACAGTCTCCATATTTGAGTTTTAATAGCTTGGTTAGTAATTTATAAGCCCAAAGCCTTAAAACGCAAATATGGAGACCACAGAGCTTGAAGAAAGGAAAAACCTATGAGAATACAGATAACAGAAGACATAAACCACCTTACGTCAGTAAAGATAGATGGCGTAGAATTGAATAACTATATATCAGAGTTTTGTCTCACGCAAAATGCTATGCATCAGCCGGAATTACTTTTGAAAATACGGATGTCACCATTAGACAGCTTGGAAGTTGATTTGCCGGAAGGCATTGTTGTTGTAGATAACACGAGAGACCAGGGCTAGCCCCAGGACGCCCACGGTCTCCATATTCGCATTTTAATGGTCAGGCTAGTAATTTATAAGCTCAAAGCCTTAAAATGCGAATATGGAGGCCGTGGGACCTCATAACTTTATTACTTTGATAAATTGCAGCGGAGACGCTGCTTTTTATATGCACAAATGCCCGCAGAAAGGAGGTGAGAACGGTGCGGAAAGTTGAAAGAGCTTACGAAATCACGGACGCCAAAATCCAGTTTGTGAGTCTGGTTGACAGGGCAGCAAATAAGCGGCCATTTCTGTTAAAGAAAGCCGACGACGGAAAAGCAGCCTTCACGACGTATGGCCGAATCATTAAAGCCGATACGGAAAACCACTATGTTACCGGAATTGTGTATGAACCAATGACCGAGGATTCACACGGCAATTTTATGACCGAGGAAGAAATTACGAAAGCGGCATACTGGTTCGCTAAGAACGGTGACAAAGTTGACTTGCAGCACAGTTTTGAACCACTGGACGGTGCGGCAGTGGTAGAAAATTGGATTGCGAAAGCTGATTTTGAAATTGACGGCGAAACAGTCCAAAAAGGAACATGGCTTATGACTGTTGAGGTAACCGATGAAAGCACATGGGAAGGCATTGAGAAAGGTGACATTACAGGCTTTAGCATGGGTGGCCTTGGAAATTATAGCGAGGAGGATGTTGATTTGGATAACGTGAGTAAGCAGGAAACCAGTGAGAAGAAAGGACTTTTGAAACAGTTGGCAAAAGCGTTTGGCATGAATTTGGTTGAGAAGGGCGCAACTGCGGAACTCTATACGGAACGCAGCAGAGGGCAGCTTTTTTGGGAAGCCTTTTATACCCTTAAAGATACCTTATGTGCATACGACCCATATGCAGATAGGTATGTGTATGAAACGGATGAAGATAAGGTGCGTGAGTGTCTGGAAGATTTTAACCAGATTGTTACCAGCCTTCTCACAGGGAAAGAAAGTATCACAAAAGCTATTCAGGACCGCCCGGTAGAAAAAGCCGGCAAGAAACTGAGCAGCAAGAACAAAGAGACCCTGCAGGGAATCTATGACAATCTCGGCACGTTCTTAGCAGAGTTTGAAGAGAAAAAAGACGAACCTGAAAAGATTGATACCGGGGACAACAGCAAAGACGAAAAGGGGGACAAAGAAGTGACAAAGCAGGAAGTTGAGCAGATTGTTGAGAAGTCTGTTGCGGCAGCTATCGAAAAGGCCACGAAGGCAGCAGAGGCCACAAAAGACGAGGAAACCAAAGACGACGCTACCACCACCGATGGCAGCAAGGACAAAGATAAGGAAGATGAAAAGCTGGACGAGGAAACCGTTGCAAAAATGGTTGAGGCAGCAGTCGCAAAAGCACTCACGCCACAGTCGCAGGAACAGGTGACCGCAGAGCAGGTGGCGGATATGGTTACAAAGGCCGTGGAAAAAGCGGTTGCACCGGTGCTGCGAAGTAAAGGCGTACCAAACAATCTGAATGGCAGCAGTGTGGAAAAGGATGCCGGCGAGCATTATTTGCATGGCATTCTCTAATCAAAATAAGTAAGGAGGAAAAGAGCATTATGAATAGTAACCACAATATTATCAGGAAAGCGGCGATTGAGACAACCACCCTTTCTTCCGGGCTGCTGAACCCGGAACAGTCAAGAAAATTTATTCAGCAGACGTTTGAAGCCACAAATCTTGGCGGTCTTGTACGTCACGAAATGCGTACAGCAAAAACAGGCGAGATTGACAAGATTGGAATTGGCCGGCGTATTCTCCGTAAAAAGACAGAGAACACAGACGACGGCTACAGGGCAAACGTAGAAACAAGCCAGATTGATTACAGCACTACCGCTGTACGTCTGCCTTGGGAAATTACAGAGGAAACCCTGCGGGAAAACATTGAGGGCCAGAATTTCGAGAAAATCGTTACAGACCTCATGACAACGCAGTTAGGTGTTGACCTTGAGGATATTTACCTGAACGGCGACGAAACTACGGAAAGCTCTGACCCTGATTATGATTTCCTGAAAATCAATGACGGATGGATTAAGCAGATTGCCAATGGCGGGCATGTATATGACGCTGCCAGCGAAACAAGCATGAGCCTTGACCTGTTTTATAAAGCCCTGGCACAGATTCCAAATAAATACAACAACGGTAAATTGCGTTGGCTGATGTCGCCGAGGAGAGCGCAGGAATGGGAGTTATTCTTGTTGAATCAGGTAATCGGCAAAGGCGGCGCTGTACCGGATAACCTTTATACGGCGCCCGTGCGTATTCCTACGGTTGAATGCGCATCAATGGCTGATGACACAATTTTGCTGACTGACCCGAAGAATCTTATTGTTGTAAATACATACGGCGTACAGATTCGCAAGACGACAGAGGGTAAGGAAGCAATCATGCAGGATAAGCGTTTCTATGTAACGCACCTTGACTATGACCCGATTATTGAGGAACTGGACGCTACGGCAATCATTAAGGGGCTGAAATAAGGAGGTAGAATCATGTTTCATTTAAGACTGGTAAAGGCCATGTCCTATACAGGGTATGGCCTTTCTGTTACAAAGAAAAATCCTGATGTATTTATGGAGGATAAAGCACAGGCCGAAGCATTGACAAAATCCGGTTATTTCCAGCTTGTAGAAGGAAATGGCAAGTTACAGACTCCTGAACAGCAGCCGGAGAATAATTCAACAGGTGCGGGAGAAGATGAATCTATCCCCGACGGTATTTTGCCGGAATCGGATGAAGGCACCGGAGAAGAAGAAAAGGCAGGAAAAACTCTGGATGAAATGTCACGTGCAGAGCTGGAAACATTTGCAACATACAAAAATGTAAGCGTTAAAGGGTTGTCTAAGAAAGCGGATATTGTTGCTAAACTCCGGGAAGTTTTAGGACCAGAGGAAACAAGCGGCGTAATCGAGTATGGCAGTCCTACTATGACAGAATTACAGCAGTAATTAAAGGAGGTGCGACATGGTGGAAAGACCTTGGGTATTGCCGAGTGAAGTCAAGGAATATTCTGAAAAATTGTCAGTGCAAGAACGCGCTGATGCACGCCTTGCTGTAGATATTACGAGGGCGGAACAATACGTCATAACATATACGCATAACACATTCGAGGCATACGAAGAAATACCGGCCCCAGTCAAAACTGCGGTACTTATACTGGCAGAAGCTTACGCCTATAACAATTTTGTATCTACGCAGGCGGTAAAGTCAGAAAGTTTTGACGACTACAGCTATACCTCAGAGTATTCCACCATTAGCATAGACGGCTTGGACCTAGCCGCTTTACTGGATGATTACGTACAGGCAAAGGCCAATAACAATATAACAATGCGCATGAGGAAATTGTAGGAGGTGCAGCATGAGTTTAGAAAATCTTCTCAATCACAAATGCGACATTTACCATATTCAGGAAGGAAGAGCTTCTCCCGGTTACGGGCTTGCAGCTTCTCCTTCTTTTTCTTACCCAGATGAGCCGGATATAAGC
The DNA here is from genome assembly GCA_964462405.1 of uncultured Eubacterium sp. Classification (GTDB taxonomy): domain Bacteria; phylum Bacillota; class Clostridia; order Lachnospirales; family Lachnospiraceae; genus Roseburia_B. The sequence continues at coordinate 27,171 of CAYWXJ010000001.1, read as the reverse complement.
GCGCAGGAATGCCACTTCGGCGTAAAGTCGCAAAGCATTACCATTACGCAGACGGTGCCGGCAAATATGATGGATGCAAAAACGAAACTTACATTGCCTATCGGTACAGATGTACGCTGCAATGATAAAATCGTGGACCTGGAAACAGGGTCTGAATACACGGCAGAGCAGCCGGTAAATGTAAGGAATCACCATATGTTTGTATTCATCAAGAAAGTGGAGGACCAGAAACCGTTATGAGCAGCAGGTATATTGAGATTGACTTGTCAGAACTACGGGACTTTTTTGCAAGAGCCGAACGCGCAGCAAAAGGCGATTTTAAGAAAGAGCTTGAACTGTTTTTGGAAGGCATCGGCGAAGAGTTTCTCCGTATCATACAAGATGAAATTGTACGCCGTAAGGTTATGGACAGCCGGCTTTTGCTTGCTAGTTTTGAGAAGGACACAGAGGGTAACGTGTGGAGGCTGGAAGAAAACGGGCTGACACTTGAAGTCGGTTCCGGCGTTGAATATGCGAGGTATGTAAATGACGGACACTGGAAAAATCCAAAGGGCGTGGAACAGCGTTTTGTACCCGGTTATTGGGAGGGCGACCGTTTCATTTATGACCCTTCGGCAAAAACAGGCATGGTATTGAAGCAAGACTGGGTACCGGGAAAACCCTACTTTGACAGCGCATTGCGAATACTGGATAAGATGTACCCAAATCTTTTGGAGAAAAAGCTGCAAGAGTGGCTTGACAATTATTTTGGAGGGTGAAAGTGAGGTGAACCGTATGCTTGAACAGGATATTGCAAGCATTATCAAATTTGTATTAGACCAAGCAGGAAATCCCTCACCGTATTACTGGAAGGTTCCGCAGAGTTTTATGGTTCCTTCCGTGTACTTCCCTACCCCTGAAATAACAACCGGCGCTGACACGCTGGCAACTTACAGTATGGAGTACGTTTTTGGAATTACGTTTTTTCATAAGACGTCAGAAAAAGCGTACCAGCTGGCATTGCTGGTACTTACTGCAATAAGGGCACGCCGTAACATGCTTGCCATGATTGATACTACCGGTAATGAAACAGAAGAGATACTGCGAGTAGATGACCCAAAACTGAAAATGCTTGATAATGGCGCAGCACAGTTGGAAATTACATGGACCAGCAGACGGCCGTATGACACAGAAACCGCTACAAAAGCGCAGGTATACCATGTAGAACAGTGGAACAAGCCGGAGCTATATGAGAGCAAAGTGATTGACACTGCTATGGAAGCAGCGCTAGAAAATTATATACAAAGTTAGGAGGATTAACATGGCAGGCAAAACAGAGAAAGAGCAGACGCCAAAAGCGGAAAAAGTACAAACTTCGGCGCAGAAAGCCGAAAGCAAAAAAGTTTTTCCACTTGAAAAATTGCAGGCAAATTGTAAAGAGCTTTTTGGAGTTACTGATTGTACATTTGTCGGAGCAACGTATGGTATGACTGGCAGCCATACTATTGAAGAAATTAAAGCGCGTATTGATAAATGGCGCGGAATGGAGGTAAAGTAAAATGGCAGGCGGAACATTTAATAAGCGAGTCGGAAAAGTAAGACCTGGTACCTATATTAATTTTGAAAGTACCCGACAAGACACTGTTAGCGGAGGCGACCGCGGTATCGTCATTGTACCACTTACAAAATCGACATATGGCCCGGCTAAAAAGTGGATTACTCTGACGGCAGCAAGCCCTGATAGTGCATATGCGCAGCTTGGCTATAGCATTTATGATGAGGATGAAAACAGGCAAATGCTGCTGATTCGTGAGGCCTTTAAGAAAGCTTCCCAGGTGCTTGTTTATATTACAAGTGAAGGAACAAAAGCAACTATTACAAAGACAGGTACTGAAGAAGAGTCGATTGCTGCTACGATTACGGCTACGGCTAAATATGGGGGCACGAGAGGAAACTCTCTTTACTTTGCAATCGCAGCAAATCCGGTAGCGGGTTTTGATGTGACCGTTACACTTGGAGCAAGTATTGTGGCAGAATATGAGGGGCTGGAAACCGTGGCAGACCTGGTAGCAGTAGATTGTGAGTACATCACTTTTACAGGTGAAGGAAATCTTTTTGCGATTGCCGGCGCCAACCTTATGGGAGGTACAGACGGCGAAACCAGCAATACAGACATCACAGATTTTTGCGATGCTTGGGAGAGCGTTAAATTTAATACAGTTTGCTTCCCTATTACAGATACAGCATTACAAGCAGCTGCAAAAACCAAAATTCAGTATATTAGAGAAGATGTTGGCAAGGGCGTACAGGTTGTTATGCCTGATACAGCAAGCGGCGATTTTGAAGGCGTTATCAATGTCACAAATTCCGTTGCAATCGGTGAAGATAAACTTTCTCATGCCGAAGCTTGCGCCTGGGTAGCCGCGGCGGAAGCAGCTGCGGAAAATACAGAAAGCCTTACCTATGTAGCCTATGACGGCGCAACGGAGGTTGTTGACCCGAAAAGCCATGAAGAGGCGGTTACAGCAATCAATAATGGCGAGTTTTTCTTCTCCGTTTCCGAAGTTGGCGATATTGTTGTCGAATATGACATCAATTCCCTTGTTACTTTCGACAAGCCGAAAGATAAGACTTATAGAAAGAACCGGGTGATTCGTGTGTTTGACACATTTGCGGAGAGCATTCAACTAAACTTTCCGCCGAATAAATTTAACAATGACGCCACTGGATGGGACATTATGGAAGGCATCGGGCGCACAATATTGAAACAATTTGAGGATGCCGGTGCTATTACAAATGTTGATTCGGAAAGTGATTTTCTTGTTGATAGAGAATTGTCACAGGGGGATGAAACGTATTTTAACGTCGGCTTACAGGCGGTAGACAGCGCTGAAAAACTCTATTTCACAATAGCAACAAGGTAAGAAAGGAGGCAGAAAAATGAGTGAACTTTTAAAATATCATAAAAATCCCATTTCACTTAGAGAGGGGAAAGTATTTTTGGATGGTTATGAAATTTTTGACGCCGTAAAATGCGAAATTAAGTTTACGCCGGATGTGTGGACAGGCAAGCAGCTTGGTGATAGAAATGATAGTAGCCGTTGGCTTGGTTACTCTATTACCGGTACCGTTACCAGAAGACGCACTACTGCATGGACAAAGCAGCTAATTATGGATTATGTCAAAACAGGTAAGACACCAGAACTTACAATTCAAGGAATTATGGATGACCAGGGTTCTGAGTATTATGCTAACAATGGTTCTGATACAGTCACTGTTGTAGGATGTGTGCCGACAGGTGATTTAACATTATTGTCATTAGATGCCGATGGTCAGGTATTAGATGACAGTTTTGGCTTTAATGCAAAAGCGATTGCATAAGGATTTGGCCCTTTTGGATTATTCAAAAGGGCCGTTTATTTTGAAAGGAGATTATTATGGCAAGTAAAGATTTAAAATATTTTATGCGTGACACTAAGGAAGAAATCGTAACAGCTCCCGGTCCAAGTAGCTTCAAAGATGAAAACGGTGATGTTATTAACTTTGAAATCAAAGTGTTATCGCAGGAGACCATCAATAAAATTAACGAGGCTTACAGAAAGCGCAGTATGGCAACGGATAAAAAAGGCAACCCGTTGATTGCCTCGGGCGAAGTTGTCTGGAAGGTTGAGAAGGACAATGCAAGAGCTTCCAGACATATCATTGCCGAGGCGTTGCAGTACCCGAACCTGAAAGACCCGGAACTGATGAAGCATTATGGCTGCGCCGATATGACGGAAATGCCGTTAAAAGTATTTTCCCGTGCGGATGAATACCAGCATGTTTCACGTATCGTTATGCAGGCGCTAGGACTTATGGAAACACCTGACGACAGCGCAGATATGGACGCAGCAAAAAACTAATAAGGGCTTCCGGAGGTGACGGCTATTGGGCGCACGTCCTCTGGCAGCGCCACGGGCTCCGTATGGAAGATTTTGAGGCAATGCCTAGGAGATTACAGCTCTTATATATTGCATCTGAATTAGAAGAAGATAGGAAGCCTATAGCACATAGAAAATAGAAAGGAGGCAGTAGAAAAATGGCAGACTTTACTGCAAAATTTAGCCTGGTTGATGAAATCAGTGATAAACTGGCAAACATGGCAGAAAAAGGCCAAGCTGCAATGAACCAGTGGGAGCAGGCTGGAGACTCTGCGAGTGCTGCCTTCGATGGTATCGGAACTTCTGTTGCAACATCGGCAACAACTGCTGATAGCGTAGCAACCTCCATTAGTAGTGTGCAAGAGGCCAGTGAAGGGGCCTCTTCTGCTGCTGAAAATTTATCAGAAACTCTTGATAATTATGGTGCATCTGCCGAGAATGCCATGACACAGACAGATTACTGGACGGATGCCGTGGGAAATTACAATACAAGTATGCTTGAGGCAGTTTATTCTACTGAAGAATTAGTGGATATGGGCCTTAAGTCAGCAGCAGCACTTGAAGAAGAACAGCAAATGCTTGATTTATGCGAGCAGTCTGCTACATATTTGAGTAATGCGCTAGAAGGCTCGGAGCCAATTCAAAGTGCCCTAAATGATACCATCAATGAAGCAAATATTCTTTTATCAGAACTTTCTAATGATGAAAAGGTATCGGCAGAAACAAAAGAAGAATTACAAGCTGCCAGTGAAGCAGCAGCTGAGGCAATGCAAGAACTGACAACAGCGCAGGAAGAAGCTGCTGCGGCCATGGAGAATTATGATTCTGTCATGGCATCAGGCACGTCAGACCTTGATGAGCTTGAGGCAGCAGCTGAACGGGCCTACCATGCAGCCGATGACTTAGCAGAAGCAAATGGCAAAGCAAGTGAAGCTACTGAAAATTTATCGAAAACAACAGAAGAAGCAAGTAAGGAAGCAGACGAAGCCGGAAAATCCGGACAAAATGCGATTGAAGGCGTTGCGAGCGCATTAGCTGCTGCCGGAATAACAGCAACGGTAAAAGAAATTGCAGAATCTGCATATGAACTCGCTGATGCTTTTAGCAACGCTGAAAGCACCGTTGTACAGGCAACAGGAGCAACAGGAGACGCATTAGATGGCTTGACCGAAAGCATGATGAGCGCCTACGCAACAAGCAAGACAGGAACTCTTGATGAGACTGCCGCAGTCGTAGGTGAACTTAACACAAGGCTTGCTTATACTGGTGACACTTTGACAGAAACCACAGAACAGTTTTTAGATTTTGCAGCAGTTACCGGTGGAAATGCAGCCTCATCTGTAAGAAGCATTACGCAGTTGATGAATCAATGGAATGTACCAGCCTCACAAATGGAGTCTGTGCTTAGTAAAATGACATACGCAGGACAGGCAAGTGGTATTAGCGTAGACTCACTTACTTCACAGCTTACAAATAACAAAGCAATTCTTGATCAGCTTGGTTTTTCACTGGATGAGGCAACGGCGATGTTTATGAATTTTGAGCTCGCCGGTACCAACTCTGCTACTGTTATGACTGGCTTTAGAAAAGCCCTTGCAAGTGGCGATATAAGCTCTTTAGATGAGCTCAACGAGGTATTTGACCAGATAGCCAGTGGGGCAATGGATGCCGCGCAAGCCTCTGAATTATTTGGAAGCAAGGCGGGCCCAGCGATTGTAAATGCCGTTAATGGAGGCGTATTATCTTTAGATGATATGGTAAGTGCCCTAGAAAATGCAGATGGAACTCTTGCGACAACAGCCGACGCAGCACAAACTCTTGACCAAAAATGGTCACAGGCAACAAATAATGTAAGTGCCGCGTTTACAAGCGCACTAGAGCCTGCATTTAGTGCTATTTCTTCTGGACTTGCCAGCATAGTAAATGACGTGGGTGACTTCTTGAATGAGCACCCGGTAGTAACAAAGGCAATTACTGCCATTGGTATAGGGCTAGGCGTTGTAGTTACTGGCATGGCTGGCGTGACATTTGCAACAACCGTAGCGATTCCTGCGGTATCGGCATTTGGAATAGCATTAAATACGGCACTTGGTCCAATTGGCTGGGTAGCACTTGCAATTACCGGCGTTGTAGCAGCAGGAACAGCTCTTGTTGCAATGTTCTCTGATGCAGAGGACGAAACTGCGGGCATGACAGAAGTTACAAGAAAACAGTATTATGAATTGCAAGACTTAAATTCTGAGTATGAGAATGCCTGTGAAAAATATGGTGAAACCTCAGAAGAGGCATTACGTCTCAAATATCAGGTTGACGATTTATCAGAATCTTTTGAGGCAAACCAACAAACACTTGAAGAATTTGAGGCTGAAGTTGATGACCTTGTACAGAGCCATAGTGAATTGATTCAAAGCTATGATGACAGCATGACGTCTATAAACCAAAATGAACAGAGTACACTTGGCCTAATTCAAAAGTTGGAAGATTTAGCAGACCAGACAGAAAGAACGGCTGCGCAAGATGAAGAAATGAAGTCTATTATCGACCAACTGAATGAGGACTTGCCAGACCTCGCTTTGTCTTATGATGATGTAACCAAAAGTACAGAGGCTAGCATAGAGGCAATGAAAAAGGCTGCAGAAGAACAGGCTGAGCAAGAACGGCAAGCCGAACAGAAACAAGCCTATATTGATTTGCTGAAAGAGCAGGCGAACCTCGAGGATGAAATTGCAAAAGCGGAAGAAAACTTGAAGCTCTCTCAAGAGAGCGATGACAACGCCGATGCTTTAACAGACCAGTGGTTTTATGATAAGACGGGCTGGCTCGGCGCGTGGGCGACTGATACAGATAACTACTCGGACGCACTGGAAGACTTAAATGCAGCCTACGCAGAAAATCAGGCAGCTCTTGAAGAGATAGAGTCTGACTGGGAAGATGTTGCGGAAGCAGCAGAAAAAGCAGAGAATGAAACAATGACATATAAAGAGGCTGCAGCAACGGCATATGAGGGTGTTCAGGAAAAAATTGAAGAACTATGTACAGCTTATGATGAGGCATATGACGCAGCTCTTGACAGCTTTGAAGGCCAATTCAGTTTATTCGATACAGCTTCAATGAAATCAGAGGACTATGCCAACGCGACAATAGAAAATGCACAAAAAGCGATGAACTCTCAGCTTGAATACTGGAAAAGCTATTCCGCCGATGTTGACACATTACGAGATACCTCGGCTTCTGATTTGGGAATAACAGAGGAAAACTATAAAGCCTTGATGTCCTATGCGCAAGACGGAAGTGAAGAAGCTGCGGGACTTGCACACAGTATGGCGGAAGCAATCAAAAACGGTGATGAGGAAACAGTTGCGAAGTTGGCAGAGACTGTTGGAAAAGTCAATGATAAACAGGAAGAACTTGCAGCAAAAACAGCAGATTGGCAAACAGACTTTACCGAGCAAATGAACTCCTATGCAAAAGATATGGCTGATACGATTAACGATATGGATTTGTCAGAGGAAGCGAAAAAGTCGGCTACCAATACTATCAATGGCTATATTAACGCAATTAAAGCCGGTAAAAGCGGAGCTGTCACTGCCGCACAAGATGTTGCTAACTCTGTTAGTAAAGCTTTAAATAAAACCAATACAGTCAGCAGTACATCAGACGGCACAGGAGCTACGACGACAACGACAACTGCAACGCCAGCGCACGCAAATGGTACAACCAATGCTGAAAATATGTTTATTGCTGGTGAAGCTGGGTCAGAGTTGATTGTTAGCAAGGCTGCGGCTTATGCAAACGGAACAACAGACAGCGATGATTTTTATATCGCAGGTGAAGACGGGCCAGAGTTAATTGTAGGGCAGCAGGGAAGCACTGTATTTCCAACGCAAGAAACCGACCGAATCATCGACTCACTCAGCAATCGAGAAAGCACGCCTCTTAATGTCGAGGTACAAAACCAGACAGGTGGAGACAATGACTCGAAAGAATCTGTTAAAAAGATTCTACTTGAGATTACTGGCAGCGGCGCGATTGAAGTTGGCGGAAATGGTGGGGCAAGCAAGGAGAGTATTCTCGAAATACTGACCGAGCATCTCAAGCCCACGCTTTTGGGAATTCTCCAGCAAGAGATTTATGAGGAAGGAGACTACAGTTATGAGTTCTAGGTACCAGATGTGGCTTACGTATGATGCAGAAAAGAACAAAATTAAGTTTCCTGTATTGCCGGAAAGCATTACTATAAAAAACGGCAGCAATAACACGAATGTAAGTATTGTAGGACTTGGTGAAATAACCATAAAGCAAGACCGAAAAGCCTTTGTATATAGCTTTTCAAGTTTTTTGCCGGCAGATGACTTTCCCGGCATACATGCCAGCAAAATTGTAACAAAGAAAAACAAATCAAAAAAGAAAAATGTAGTAGAGGACCCGAGTCCAACGCAGATTATTGAGAAAATCAATAAGTGGAAAGAAAATAAAAAGCCGGTACATTTTATGATAACCGGTTGCCTTGTTGATTGTTATTGTACGATTGAAAATTTTAATTATGAAGAGGATGGCGGAGATGTTGGTAGCTATCAATATAGTTTAGAATTGAAAGAGTACAGGGAGGTGGAAGTCAGAAAAATCAACAAAAAGAAAAAGAGCAAAAAAGCAAAAAAGAAAGCAACATCAAAAAGAGTAAATTCAAAGGCTGTCCCTAGCACGTACACTGTGAAAAAAGGGGACAGCCTTTGGAATATTGCCAAAAAATATTATGGCGACGGTTCCAAGTATAAAAAGATTTACAATGCCAATAAAAAAGTAATTGGCAGCAACCCCAATAAAATAAAAGCAGGACAAGTTTTAAAACTACCTAATTAAAGAAGGTGAATGGAAAATGGCAAGCGGTGTGTACCTTGCATTATACAAAAATAAAAAGGGCTATGATATTACGGACCTTGTGCAAAAAGTTGTTTGGAAAGGCCGGAAGGGTTCGGCATCAAGAAGTATCAATGTAACTTTAATTGATGACAATGGAGCTGGCCATGACAGAGCAAAAATAAAAGTGATGGCTGGTCATACTTGTATTTTTAAGTACAATGGCAAAGAACTTTTTCGTGGCTTGATTATGTCAACAACGCAAGACAGTAAAAAGCAAGAAACCTTTATTGCATATGACATAGGTATTTATCTGGCAAATAACCGAGATACCTTTGTTTATAAGAAAAAGACTGCTGACGCAATTTTTAAGAGTGTTTGCAACAGGTTTAAGATTCCTTATACAAAAGTGGCAAAATGCAGTCATGTTATTAAAGAATTAACAAAGAGCAAAAGCACAGCCTTTGATGTTATTTGTGACGCTATGAATCAAGAGTATGAGTCAACTGGCATAAGGCATTATGTGGCTTGTGAAAAAGGCAAATTAAAATTACTGACAAGGCGTGAAAATTTTGTACAGTGGGTAATTGAGGAAGGCACAAATATTGAAAGCTATTCTTACACGAAAAGTATTGAGGACGTAAGAACAAGAGTGAAGATTGTATCAGATAAAGGAAAAGTCGTGGCTAGTGCAAAGGATAAAGCACTTGAAAAAAAAATCGGCATTTTTCAAGAGGTGCAATCCCCTGATGACTCTATGAGCAAGGCACAAATAAAGAAACTCGTAAAAAGCGTGTCCAAAGAACTGGGAACACCGGAACGTACCTTGACTATTGATGCCCTAGGTATTCCGAGTGTTATATCCGGCAGGGGCGTGTATATCATCATCAAAGCCCTAGGCCTAAAAAAGACATTTTATGTTGACCAAGATACACACACTTTTGAAGGAAATGCCCACACTATGAATCTTGTTTTGACCTATGTAAATGATTTAACAAAATAGCAGGAGGTGATTAACATGACAAGCATAAAAGAAGCATTTCAGCAAATCAATACCGGTAGAACTGATGTTTTGCAAGGTACTGTAATTAAAGCAAGTCCTTTGGAGATACAAATGACCGGCGATGATAAATACATAATCAGTGACGAAGTAACAAAAGTACCGCAGCATGTCAAAAACCTTGTAAAAGGCGACGAAGTCTATATTTTAGCTTCTGGCATGGGAAAACAATTTTTTGTGCTGGGGAGGGTATAGCGTATGGCTGATGAAGAATTAGAAATTGATGACACAGAAGATACCGACGATGAGGACAACTACCTAATTGACTTTACTGGTGACGACATAAACGATGATGATGAGGATGACGAGGACACAGACAGCGAGGATGAGGAGGAAGAGACCTCAAGAACATATAAACTCGACTTAGACACAGGCCGAATTGTCGGCATTATTGACGAGGCAGAGGCTCTTGAGCAAGCAATCAGAAAATGTATTGCAACGCCGCGTTTTGACTGCCTAATTTATGATGACCAGTATGGCAGTGAAACAGCAAGGCCAGATATGTCAGATGGCTCGTCTGAAGAGTATATGCGAACAGCGATTGAGGGTTTTGTAAGAGACGCACTTTCACAAGATACCAGAATCTCAGAAATTGATGATTTTGAGATTGAATTTAAAGACGATAATGCCTACATAAGTTTTTCGTTAGAAACTATTTTCGGCAGTATTACAATTGACAAGGAGGCGATTTAGTGTTTGAGGATATGACTTTTGAAAATTTAATGGATGACGTTTTAGACGCTGCCCCTGATGATATTGATACAAGACAGGGCAGCATTTTTTATGACGCCGTTTCTGCTATCACGCAAAAAATTGCAAAGCTCTATGCGGACCTTAGTCTTGTAATTGATATGACCACAGTAGCAAATGCAACAGGGGACGCACTCGACACGAAAGCCGGTGAATATGGCATAACACGACGAGACCCGAGTGCTGCGAAGTATTATGTTACTTTTGAAGGCACTACGCCAAGTACAGGTGAAAGATTTTTTACGGATGAATATTTTTTCACACTTCGTTATGACAGCGATAATGATATTCGCTACCTTGAAGCCGAAGAAACCGGTACAGTGTGCAACAATATAACTGTAGGAACGATTGCTTTGCCCGTTGGAAATATTGAGGAACTGACAAGTGCCACCTTTGGCAAAATTTACGAGTATGGTGCAGATACAGAAACTGACGACTCTTTGCGGTCAAGAGTACAGAGCAAAATTTCAGGGCCGGCAGAAAACGGCAACAAAGAGCATTATAAGCTATGGTGTGAAGAGGTTGACGGTATAGGAAGAGCTAGGATATATCCTTTGTGGAACGGACCTAATACGGTAAAAGCTGTACTGGTTGATACAAATGGAAATCCATGCAGCCAGACAAAAGTGTCCGAGGTACAGAATTATGTGGACCCGGCAACAAAGGGCTACACTACTACGGTAGATGGGAAAACCTATGTTGTGGGTGACGGCCTTGGCGAAGGGTGTGCGAATATTGGCGCACATTTTACGGCAATGTCAGCGGAGGCTTTACCGGTTAACATTTCATTTACCGCAGAGCTGGAGACGAATTATACCGTTGAAGTCGCCCTGACCGAAGTGCAAGAAGCAGTCGGCGATTATCTGCAAAGGTTATGTGTGAATGCAAAAGAAACAGCAGACGTTGTTGTGCGCCTTACCACTATCGGCGGCATACTGACAGACTTGGCATGTATTGTTGATTATAAAAATCTGCTGCTGAATGGCGAGGCTGAAAATATTATTCCCGGCCAGGATGACGTGCCCGTATTAGGGGAGGTGGATATTGCAACATGAGTCTGACATTTTACGAAAAGGCTTTTGCAAACAACTATGAAGAGCTCATAACCTACTACCCTGCTTTTTACCAACAGGTTTATGAAATGCAGGAGATTTTGAAGGCCCAGGGCAAACTTGCTGATGGCGTGGAAAACGGCATAGAACGGGCGTATCTTAATAACTTCATAGACTATGCAGATGCTGAAACAATCGGAAACTTGGAAACTTTTTTGAAATTGGATTATAACAAAGCAAAATCCATGGAAATGCGCCGAAGAATCATTAAGGCACATTTTGTGGGCAATGGTAAAATGTCCGCTTCCCTGATTAAAAACATGATACAGGCCTATACGGATGCGGAAATAGATATAGAGCTAAAAGCCTATAACGATAATACCGGCGAAACCAGATATTTGTATTTGGACGGCCAAACGCTATGTAACGGTGCGCGTCTTTTAGACGAAACCGGAACAAAAACATACAGCGGAGAAATACAGGCGCTTTATATCACACTGTATCGGGACGGCACGCAAAAGGTGTATACCTCTGATATTTTGAATCTGCTGGAGAGTAAACTTCCGGCGCACCTTGTTTTTATACTGGCGGACTTTACAGAAACGGCGCTTGACTGTAAGAGCCTGGAAAAGATTCTTTTTCCTAACATGCGCATGAGCGTACACGTGCCGTTCTGGAATACGGAATATATGGACGGTACCGGATATTTAGACGGCAGCCAGACGCTGGATAAACGAAGGTACATTTGTACGCCTGGGCTACAGTACAACGAGAAAATCCGGCATGGACCGGAAAGCATAAAAGCCAGCAGGCTTACAGAAACCGGCGCAGGGTTTACTACAAACCCCGAAGTACAGTTATCCGGCAGCAGCATGTCACAGGCCGTAGACGCCTGGGGCAGCGAGTATCTTAGCGGAGAGAACCGCTTAGACGGCAGCAGTGGCTTGAATGCTGCAAGGGGCCGCACAAAAACAAATACTGAAATTCTATCCGGCATAAACACCGGAGAAGAAATAATTGGAGAAGGCAGCATTGTTTCAGAAATCAACTTGCATTTCATGGATGGCGGCCTTCTTTTCAATGGCAGCACAACACTAAATTCATTTTATAAGAAGGAGGCATTTTAGATGGCAGCAACAGCAAATACGGCTATTACAAAAACGCGCAGGAAGAATCTTGTGCAGGCAAGTGCTGGAATTATCAAATTGCCGGTCATTACCGGCATGGCATTTGGCGATGGCGGCGTAGACAGCAGCGGAAATATTATTCCGCCAACAGAGGAACAGACAGAACTCTATAACGAAATACACCGGCAGGAAGTAGACAATTATATAGTATCTTCCGATACATCAGTACGTTATTCCTGTACTTTGTCAGAAAGTATTCTCACAGGAAAAAATATCAGTGAGATTGCGCTATACGATAGTGAAGGCAGCCTTGTATGTATCAGAACCATGTCGGCAAAAGGCAAAGACGAAGGCATGGAAATGACGTTTACGCTGGACGACGAATTTTAATCAAAAGGAGGACACGAAACAATGAAATCATACACAGTAAGCGAACCCAAATTTGCGAAGAACATTACTATCCCGGAAACGACTGACACAAACCACGCAGACAATATCAATTCCGGGCCGAAACAGCTCTTGCAGAATACGCTTGTAAACAGGCAGGATATTGAGCAGGCACAGGAAGATATGACGGATATGAATGAAAGCCTGTATCTTGCCAAATCCCTGGCCGGCTACAATGGCAAAGACCTGGGCGAAATTTATACGCCGGCAGAGTTCAAAGCGAAAGTGCAGAGCGGCGATTTTTCCGGCCTTGAGCTTGGCGATTATTTTGACATTACCCTGACAACAGATGAGAAAATGCGGTACGCAATTTCAGGGTTCAATACATACCTGAATTATGGTGATTCCAATGTTCTTACTGCGAACCATGTAATTATGACGCCGGTTGACTGTATGAAAACAACTGCAAAGATGAATGATACCACAGACAATACCGGCGGTTATGCTGCTTCGCTTATGCCAGAATACCTTGAGACTGTACTTGAAACATTCCCGGATGAATGGAAAAGCATTATGCGGGCAATCAGACGACTGGAAAATAATAAGGGCACATGGGCATGGACTACACGTACATTATTCCTATTATCTGAAACAGAGGTACACGGCCACCCGGTATGGTCTGATGGCTATGACGGAGGAACAAGACCGCTACCGCTTTATCAATTTTCTTCAAGGTACAGAATCAAGGGCTTAGGCTTTGGCGCAAGTGAGGGAGGTTCGCGATACAGCTGGTGGCTGGCTTCTCCTAGTGCAGCTACTACCACCGACTTCGCTAATGTCAACAACTACGGCAACAGCTACCACCACCCCGCCAACTTTTCTTTTGGCGTGGCCCCCGGCTTCTGCATCTAAAATCGGCAAATTGGCCCCTTTGTGGGGCCCTTATGAAGGAGGAACTTATGAGCGTATTATTGATAAACAGAGGACTTTCAGAACTTGAATTTTACCATAATGCCATAGAGCTGTATGACAAAATGACGGGCCTGCTATTACGGAATTTTGGCGTGAAGCCGAATACAAAACCCGTTATATCGTCAGAAGAAAAAGAAAAAATCCTCGATGACTACCCATTTATGAAACGCGTTTTCAACAGAATGGAAAAGCTGGAAAAGGCCGGTGTTTTAACAGAATATTCTGACTGGCTTATAGAGCATTACAGGAATGCTTTGTTGAAGCAGCTTGATGAATTACTGGACAATATCACGGACGCAAACACCATTTACCCGATAAATGAGCATGAGCTTGAAGTCCGTAGGGATTATCAGACAAAGGCAATCGGTAATTGTGAAAAGCTAATTCAGATTATGCAGCGACTCATGGGAGTCCTTCCGGTAGACGTTAATAAACTCCTTCCATTTGTGAATATGATTGATAAAGAAGTCGCATTATTAAAGGGCTGGCGGAAAGCCAATTCAAAGATAAAGAAACGATTAAACCTATAGGGCTGCCTCTGCTAAACGATACAACTGGTGGCTGGCTTCTCCTAGTGCAGCTAATACCACCAACTTCGCTAATGTCAACAACAACGGCAACAGCAACAACAACAACGCCAACAATTCTAATGGCGTGGCCCCCGGATTCTGTGTAAGTATGCAAAGTGTAGGCTGCGGCCGACATACTTTCATGCAGAAGGAGGGACAGTCCTTCCCGATTGGGTAAATGAGAATCTTGATGTCGGCACATTCGTGTGGTCCGGCTATAAACAGGAGGATTTTAATGATAACAATTAACGACGTGGCGGACGCAAATGCACTTTATGGTGCTTTCCGAATGTCTAAGAAAGGAGTAGCATGGAAAGCCAGCGTCCAAAGGTATGAAATGAATATGCTAAGGAATATCAACAGTACAAATAAAATACTTGAAGCTGGTGAAAGCCCAGTGCTTGGATTCCATGAATTTATTCTGTGCGAACGCGGCAAAGTCCGACACGTGAAGAGTGTGCATATTAAAGAACGCGTCGTGCAGCGGTCATTATGTGACGTTGCCTTGGTTCCTGCCATGCAAAAAGGGTTAGAATATGATAACAGCGCAGGACAGAAAGGAAAAGGGATTCATTTTACACTCAGACGCCTGGAGGCACATTTACACCGCTACTACCGCAGGCATAAGAGCAATGAGGGCTATATTCTTTTGATAGACTTCAAAGGCTACTATGACAACATAAGGCATGATAAGGTATATGAGAGGCTTGATAAGAAAGTACCGGATGAAGGCGTAAAGCATTTGTCGAGGCAGCTTGTTGAGCCTTTTGGTGATGGGAAGTCTTTAGGAATTGGCAGTCAAATTTCCCAGATTCTTGCCGTAGATTATCCATCAGAAATAGACCACCTTATCAAGCATGACCTTCACATCAAAGAGTCGGCCAGATACATGGACGACTCCTATTTGATTCACGAGGACAAAGAGTATCTGAAATACTGCCTTGCCAGAATACGGGACAAATGCGCCGAGTACGGTATTATCATAAACGAGCGCAAGACGCAGATTGTAAAGCTACGGAAAACCTTTTCTTTCCTGAAAGTAAGGTGGACGCTTACGGAGACAGGGAAAGTTATAGCAAAGCTAAACAAAGAAACCATCACAAGAGAACGCCGGAAGCTGAAAAAGTTCAAAGAACTTTTAGACGCCGGGCGTATCACAACAGATGTGATAGAGAATCAATACCAGTCATGGAAGGGCGATAAAACAGGCCCTGCCGTTCCCGGTAAAAGGATTCACTTTTACAGCTATCACACTATGCAGCGTATGGACCAGCTCTATAATGAGTTATTCATAAATAATAATAATAATCAAAAGGAGGTATCAGACAATGGGAAAGACAACCAGTGACAAACCAAAATATCTGATTGAAAGCGAGATTGCCGTAAAAAAGCAAAAACTCGCGGCTACAGATTACCAAGCAATTAAGTTTGCCGAAGGTTCCCTTTCTGCTGATGAATATGCAGAGGTAAAAACCCAAAGGGAAACATGGCGCCAGGAAATCAACACTCTGGAAGCAGAGCTTGCAACATTTCCGCCTGATGAGACAGATACATAAAGGCTAAAAAGGAGGAACTGAAAATGGACACGCCTATTACACGAGCGGAGCATGAGGCATTCAGCAAGCTCATGGAGTCAGAAAACAAAAGACTTTCTGATGAAAATAACCGTCAGAATAAACGACTGGATATTTTAGAAACGAATTCCAAGCAGCTTACAGCTCTTGCAACATCAGTTGAAAAACTGGCGCTTAGCATTGAGAACATGGCAAAAGAGCAGGCCTCACAGGGTGAACGCTTGGAAACACTGGAAAGCCGGGACGGCGAAAAATGGCGGCAAGTGACAAGCTATATTGTTACCACGCTAATCTCTCTCGTTCTCGGTTATCTTTTTGCGCGATTTGGACTTTAGAAAGGAGGCGAACGCAAAATGAAAAAATCAACAATTATACGTTCTATACTTTTTGCACTTGTCATTTTGAACATGGCATTGAAGGCAGCAGGAAAGGACGTTATTGACGTAGACGAAGGAACGGTTGCCAGTTTCGTTGAAATGATTATATCTGCAGCTATTCTATTTTTATCATTCTGGAAAAATAATAGTTTTACAAAGAATGCGCAGAAAGCAGATGTATATTTGAAAAAATTAAAAGAAATTGATGAAAGCGAGGAATAAAGCTATGGCGAAGAACACAGTTAAGAAAGTATTGGATATTGCAGCTGGCGAGGTTGGGTATCTGGAAAAGTCCGCAGCTGCATACAAAAAAGACCCGACATGCCTTGACGAAAAGACAAGGGGCGCCGGGTCAGATAATTACACCAAATACGGGAGAGACATGCACGAAATATATCCATCCGTTATGGACTTCCCAGCATATTGGTGCGATGCATTTGTGGACTGGTGCTTTTACAAGGCATACGGAAAAGCCAATGCAAAAGGTCTATTAGGCGGTAACTTTAATGATTACACGGTTGCTTCCTGCCAGCTGTATAAAAACAAGAACGCGTTGGACGCTACGCCAAAAAAAGGCGCGCAGGTATTTTTTACAAAAAACGGTCAGATAAGCGGCTGCCACCATACCGGAATTGTCTACAAGGTAGATGATACATACTTTTACACCATTGAAGGGAACACGTCCGGCGCATCGGGAGTTGTTTCCAACGGCGGCGGCGTAGCCAAAAAGAAATACAGCATTTCGGGCTATAAGGGAAAAACTCTTTTCGGCCATCCTAAATATGATAAGAAAAGTGCCACAACCTCAACTGCTGCTGTGACAAAGACAGAACCGCCTAAGCTGGCAAGTGCTACGCCAAACTTAAAGAAAGGCAGCACTGGAACGCATGTCAAATATTTACAGAAGGATTTGAACTATGTCATGAAGTCGGGACTCGATGCGGATGGCGACTTTGGCACTAAGACAGAAACAGCGTTAAAATCATTCCAGAAGAAATATGGCTTGACCGTTGATGGTATTTATGGCAAAAAATCAAAGGCAAAAATGAAAACTTTATTGAAATAGGCTTACATATAGCCAAAATAAAAGCCCAGATTTGACCATATTTGAGTTTTATCAGCTTAGGCTATGATTTGTCAGCCCAAAACATAAAAACTCAAATATGGAGACCTTGGACGACCTGGGAGCTATATAAGCACAAAATAGAGACCGCCTCTTCGCGAGGCGGCTTTTATTTTTGCCCTGATTCTAGCGTTATTAGTAAAAACATACAGGAAACTTGCTGAAATCCCGTGCACTACGTCGGCATACGAGTTCTAGCAATAGCGTTAATATTATAAATGTCAAGAGGAAATAAACATTTGAAAGGAATGGTGAATAATATGGAAAACTCATTAAAGAACGCGATTGCAAAGGCAAAAAGAGAATCGAAAAAAGTTGATTATGACAGTGAGCAAACAAAGGATATTGCAATAATTGTAGCGCATGAATATCTTTTAAGAGGAGATGAAACCAAAATTCTTATTGAGAAATTAGAAAAATATGTTGAGAAAATGAATAATATTTACTCACTTTCGTTTGATGAATTTGTAAAATTTGTAGAAGGAAGATAACTACATTACCCGCCCCGGGGGAGTTTATGAGGGCAGAAAGGAGCTTTGAAGATGAATAGAGTTGTAGGAATCCTGATGAAAAGGGACGACATTACAAAGGAGGAAGCTGAAAGCCGTTTGGCAGAATGCCGTCGTCTTTGTGATGAATGCCTGGAAGCAGGCGACTATAACGGTGTAGAAGATACGATTGCTTATGAGCTTGGCCTTGAAATGGACTATTTGTTTGATATTCTTGGCTAGGTATGAGGTCATACAGTCTCCATATTTGAGTTTTAAGGCTTTGAGCTGATAAGTTATCAGGCTTGGTCTAAAAACTCAAACATGGACGAATTGCAAGCTCTATATCTGGCTTTAATCTTGACGCACACCACAATACCTGGTATACTATTCTTATAATTTGGAGAAAAGAGGGAATAGTAATGAATTTTATAATAGTAGATATTCCGCGCACAGGTACCGGCCTGTGCGCACAAGAGGTGTATGAAAAGTTTGTGAGTTTAGGATGGTCTCGCTCTTCGACTGGCTATCTTCTTCAAGATGTACGACAGCATTCTCCATCAAAAATCAAAACATATGGTTTTCGCTGGACAAAATCGGAAGAACCAGTTTACCCCAAAGGAATACCTTATCAACTGATAGCGTGAAGTCACGCCAAAGTCTTGCCTGAACCGCAAGACTTTTTTATTTTATCGTGTTTATCTCAATTTGTACATAGCCTACTTTTCTTTATTTTTCCTCATTTAACAATAATGATATAAAGCACATAGAAAATTCATCATGTTTTTATGTGCTTTATTAGTATACGCCTTTCGGGAGCTGCCTGAGAAATCAGGCAGCTCTTGCGTTAAACAAGCCGTGAAATGTCAGCGTCAGCAGAAGCAGCATTTTTCTCTATATAATTATAAAATCTTAGATTTAAGAATCATATATTTATATGTATTCCTTATTTTTATAATTCTAAATTATATAGTAATTTACTGCTGATTCTGCTGACACTTACCTGAAAACCCAATAAAATAAAGGCTTTAGAGCGTCAGCAGATACGTCAGCGCGCACCATAAAAGCCGCTGATTCTGCTGACGGCTTGTAGATTCTAGCAAAATTGCATAGAAGAATCATGGAATTTCCGTGCGCTACGTCGGCATACGGATTCTAGCAAAAGCGTTAATATAAATACAACAAATAAAACAAACAAAGGTTCGGAGGTAAATGATTATGAGGAATTTGAAAAAATATGAAAAGGAAATGCTGCTAGATGGAAATACTTACAATTTTGCGCACTTGGTGTTAGAACTGCATGAGGCTATTTGTAAAGAAGCAAATTTTAGTTTTTCAGATGCTGTAAATCACTATCGGTCAAGAATTGATTATAACAATGGCATCTATACCTTATATGGCAATAATGATGTGAAATATTTCTTTGACACTAAAATGAATTTCAAAGGAACTAAATTCTAGGAGGTAAATGATTATGAAAGTTTGGACAGATGGAAAATTTGAGGATATTGAGATTGGACAGAAAGTGTTAGTTGCATATTGCGGAAGCGGTCATTCCTATTTCGGCGAATATGGAACACTGGTAAGAACAACGGCACGGCATTTAGTATTTGAGACGGAATCAGGTGCACAGGTAAAGACTGCGATTGATAATCTTAATCGCGTGGTTGGTAAAGCTAAAAAGGAGCATATCTGGGTAACTACCAGAATTGAAGGAAGAGAAAATGACAAGGACTTTATTCATACAGAAATTAGTTTCTGGGACGAAAAGAATTTGCGCCTTGTCAAAAAGTAAGGAGGTATCGCAATGGCAGCATTTACAATTTTTCACAATACCAATACTGGCGCTTATGCGTCGGTATATGATTTTCAGCTTCCTACGCAAACAGGAATCGGGTACAAGAAAGAATGGGTGCCGGTCCATCACGGGCAAGCCACAGGACTTTTTGACCGGGTAAAGCAGTGTAAAGAATATGTGGAAAGGATAAAAAGCAATGAAAGAGAAAATTGTTAGATACGGAAAATTTAAGGTAAAAGATGGCGAAGAGCATTGCATAGCAGCTATTCAGTATACGGATAAGACCAGATTCGACTATGCAACGCAACAATATAAAAAGATAGGGGAAACCATTCATGGGGTGTATAGGATTCGCGGCGGACTTAATTACGCCAGAAAATATGGTATTACAAAATGCAGCCGTTACAATAGTCTGGCGGCGTTGAGGGATGATGATGTGCTTACATATAAAAATCTGACTTTTGAATTTTATGAGCCAGTAGAAATTTAAGGGAGGTGTAATTTGAATGGCGCATGTTTATGTTGTATCCGTTTGTTCCGAGTATGGTATGCCGAAAATCAGCCAGGAAGCGTACACTTCTCTTGAAAAAGCCCAGGACTTTATTAGAAGTCGGCATGATTGGGTAACACAGGTAGACGCTTTCAATTTTAAGGGGCGCAGGTATGGCTATACGATTCATGAGCTGAATCTCTGTTAAAACCGCATAGCAAAATCGCTAAAATCCTGTGCGCTTTGTCAGCATACGGTTTTTAGCAAACACGTTAAAATAATAATTGTCAAGAGGAAATGCTTGACAAACAAAAAGAGTCCTGACAGATGCTAGCTGCCAGAACTCAGAAAGGAGGTAACCACCCTATGAAGGGATATGTAACCTCATCCGGTTATATGGGCCTCGTAGATGGACGGTACATACTGTTTGCGACAGAAACCGAATATTACGAGTACCTAACCAGTAAGTAGTAGACAAGCTACTTACCACTAAGCGGGCGGCCTTCGGGCCGCTTGCTAATGAGGTTATTATACACTGATTTTTTCAGGTTGTAAATGACTGGAGGTGAAAAAGTTATGAGTAAGAGACGACTTACTGCGGTTTTGGTAGATACCATAAATGACGTATTTGGGATTGTGAACATACCTGACGAGCTGGAAACATTTTATGCACTACTCGGTTGTACATGTATAGATATTACGGTACGTAAGATTGGCAAGAAAACCGTGGACATTATTTGTGATGATGAAGGACTTTTTAAGGAACCACAAAAAATTTCAGCAATCAATAATAAGGGAGAGGTCCAGCTTGTCGGAAGCATTTTGATTGTAGGCCCGGCCAATTCAGAGGGCAATATGACAAGCCTGTCTAACGAGGATGCTTATTATATTATTGACAAAGTCCGGTTGTTGGCAACCCAGAATTTTAAGACCCCGTACCCGATTTTAACACAATGCGAAAATGCGTAGCCTAGCTATTTCAGTCTGGAGGTGAAAAAGTTATGAGCCGCCGAACGAAGCCACAGGGCAATCAGCCCTATGTTAAGTTGTTCAACGAGCTTACCTATCGGTTTTCACCGTGGGAAGTCTGGAAAGATTTTATTGTAATGTATGCGTGCGCTTTATCGAATCCATTTGACAAAGTGTACTACCAGGAACGTGAAGAGCGTTATCTTGAAATCATAGGTAAATATGATAAGAAAGAGCAAGTCCTTTTTACGCAACTTGCCGCCGAGGTTGTAAATGCTTTGGAGAAAAAACCAGAGCAGGATTTTCTCGGCAAGTTGTTTATGGATTTTGGACTTGGCAATCATGCAGCAGGCCAGTTTTTCACGCCTTACCATGTTTGTGAGTGTATGGCAAAAATGACAATAGGAAATATAGAACCTCAGATTGAAGCACATGGCTATATTACTATTAGTGACTGCTGCTGCGGCGCTGGTGCTACCTTGATAGCTGGCATACATGAGGCGAAGCGAATACTTGATGGAAAATTTAACTGGCAGAATCACATTCTTGTGACAGGTCAGGACATTGACTATACGACAGCCCTCATGTGTTATATTCAGCTATCTTTGCTTGGCGCCGCCGGTTATATCAAAATAGGTAACTCATTAACGGAGCCTATGAGTGCGAACGACACGCCGGAAAGTTATTGGTTTACACCAATGTACTTCTCCGACGTGTGGACTTTCAGAAGGCTTATAAAAGGAAAAACATTTTTATAGGAGGAAATTATTATGACAACTTTAACACAGACAACAACAAAGGAAATTACATGGAAGGACATTGCAGAAGTATGTAAAACTGGAAAGGCTGCAGAAACTCTCAATACCGGCGACATTATTACAGCAGATTTGAAAGACGGTACGACAATAAGAATTGCGGTTGCAGGTATCAATACATATGCAGAGAATGAGGTTGTGTTTGCCTTCAAGGATATTTTGCCGGAAGAGCATTATATGAATGAACATTGTACCAATGAAGGCGGTTATGAGGCTTCTGACATGGCAAAATACCTTGATATGGATATTTTCGCATTATTGCCGGACGATTTGCAGGAAGTTATCAAAGAGCGCCGCGGACATAAGCTATGGTTGTTTTCAAGACGTGAGGTATTCGGTGAAGATGGGCGTTATATTTGTCCTGATAAAGATGTACACCTTCCTTATTATAAAGAGGCAGAAAATCGTGTCAAGACAAGGAACGGAAACACAGATTGGTGGTGGCTGGCTTCTCCTAGTGCAGCTAATACCACCTACTTCGCTAATGTCGACGACTACGGCTACAGCTACTACTACTACGCCTACACTTCTTTTGGCGTGGCCCCCGGCTTCTGCATCTAAAATCGGTCAATCCCGCCCCCTTGTGGGGCGGGTAATTGCAGAAAAAGGAAGGAGGATTTTATTTAATGGGATTACGTGAGAAACGAAAAGAGAAAGGCTTGACCTTGCAGCAGCTTTCAGAACTCTCTGGCGTGCACTATATGAAGATTCACCAAATAGAAACCGGCAAAATAAAGCCGGAGAATGTGACTTTGAAAAACGCCTTAAAGCTGGCAAAAGCATTAGGTTGTACGCCGGAAGAACTTTTATAAAAAAAGCGTCTGGCAAATTTAGGCACCTTAGCGGGTGCTTAGATTTTGGCTGACACCTTAGCACTATCGTTAAAAACCTACAGAAAACTTGCCGAAACCCTGTGCGCTACGTTAGCATACGGATTCTAGCAAAGGCGTTAAAATAAATTTATCAAATCAAACAAAACAAATTTTAAGGAGGACAAGACTATGACAAGAGAAGAGAACTTAATTGCAATGAATGGAGCTATGTTAATCGGAGTTGCCGACAAACTCGGCGTAAAGGTAGCTTGTAACAGAACAAGGACAGCCTTAAAAGAAGCTAAGGCAAAAGTGGTTGCCAGGATTCTTGAAGCAGAAGCTGCCCTGATAGCAGATGATGAAGAATCGAAGGAAGCACCGAAGCCGGAAGCTGATATTCCGAAAGAGGAAACACCAAAGAAGAAAACAAAAACAAAGACTGCTGCCCCGAAAGCTGCTAAATCCGACAAGAAACAGTCTGAAAAGAAGCCAGCAGAGAAAAAGCCGGCAGAGAAAAAGCCAGCAGAGAAAAAGTCGGCAGAGAAAAACCAGCCGGAAAAAGCAAAGGAAGAAACCATTGCAAGCGAAGCAGCAATGAAAATGAGTGAGACTATTAAAATATTGGAGGATTTGTTTGACAAGCTCAATGGTATTTATTTTGAGGACAGACTCAATAAGCCGGTTATTACCGTACAGAGCACGCCAAGAGCTTACGGCCATTGTTCCACAAAGAAAATCTGGAAGAGCGAAAGCGAATCTTCTTATGAAATCAATATCGGCGCTGAATTTATCAACCGGCCGATTGAAAGCACGGCGGCTACGCTTCTCCATGAGATGGTTCACCTGTATTGCCTGGAGAATGATATTGCTGATACTTGCCAGAAGGGACGCTATCACAACGGCAAATTCAGAAATGAATGTGAAGCCAGAGACCTTGCAGTAGAATACGATACAGCGAACGGTTACGCACATACCTCTCCTACCGAGGTTTTCGTTGAGAAGCTGAAAGAAGCTGGCGTGAATATGTCAATCAAATTCGCAAGAGTTGCGCCGACAAAGAAAGTCAAATCAGAAAGGGCCGTTGCTCATAAGTACATTTGCCCTTGCTGCGGTCAGTCATTCCGTACAACGGCGGTTCTGAATATCAAATGTGGTAACTGTGATGTAACTATGGAGTGCGAGTAAGCACTTCATGGTATCAGGAGGGAGGTACTTTTTATGCCAGGAGTAAATACACTGGAACAGATAGAGCCTGATAAAGCCTGCTTCTTTATGGATATTTATAAGGAAGCGGAAGCAGCTCTTAATAAAAGCGGCTATGTACGTGTTTGCAGTATTGAGGAACAAGATGAAGAAGATACGGCACGTTTGTTAAATTTAGAAATGGTGCGCCTGGGCTTTGAGTTCGGGCGCATGTATGAGAGACTCGGCGTTGTTGTGTAGAAAGGAGAATCTTAAATGGAAGAAGAATTGAAAGTAAAACCGGGTGATAAACTTTTGTGTACTACCTATCATTATAGCGGAACACGAAAAAGAATTGTAACAGTTGCAAAGGTTACGCCAACTGGAAGAATCCGTATTGCTGAAAGCGAAGTACAGTTTGACAAGTATGGGGAACAGATGGGCGGCAGAGGAAATTTTGAGGCGCATTCCAGTTTGTCAGTGCCGACGCAGGAAGATTATAAAGAACTGCAGGAAAAGAGAACAATAGCAAAAGCTATTTCTGCTATGGAAAGAGCAAGCAAACATCTATCTTATAGGCAGGCAGTAAAAATACTTGAAGTTTTGGAGGTAGATTTATGAATTTAGTAGATTTTGTAGTTACAAAGATTCTGGAAGAAAGTGAGGGTCCGCTTTGGCAGCTTTACGGCATGACCGAAGCGGAAGCACGGACCAAATCAAAAGATGATAAGGACACACAGGCCTTGCTTTTTTCCGAAGGAGTAAAACAGGTGTATGAATATAACTGTTATGGAAATGTATCTGTATCAACAAATATATTTCCTGTTGGCAAAGGTGAACGTTACTATGTAGGTTATAAGGGCTTATGTTGATTGTGAAGGAGGTAGTAAGTATGAGGGTTGAAGAAATTGCGGTACGGCAGGAAGTAAGGCAGATGCTGAATGAAGCCGGTATCAATAAAAACACTCTTAAGGATATGGTAAAAGAAGTTTTGCGAGAAGAAGTTGAAAGAGCTTGTACGCAGGCAATGCACGAAAAAGATATAGACAAAATTGTCACTAACAAAATTGATTATACTTTTGGCGAAATTGTTAGAAATGCAACCAAAGACAGTATAAGGGAGCGGATAACAAGCATTTTTAACAGAATGACAATATCCGTGGATATTACAGATGAAAACGGGACAAGTAGCATTACACGTTAGAACACTTCTATGGAGCACCACGGGACGCATATCCGCATTTTAAGCGCTTGGGTAGTAAATTGCTAAGGCATAAGCCTAAAGTCTGAATATGGAGGTGATACGAATGGCATTGCAGCAAAAAAGTCCAGGTAATGCACATGAGAAGCGTAATTCCTGGCGTCGTGGTAATGGAAGCTATAGTTTCCGTGGCGAGCTTCGGCATGGTATCTCTGTGAAGAAAAAGCAGCTCAATAGAAAAGTCCGGCATAGTAAAGCCGATATGCAAAACGCCGATTATAAAAGGCTGGAAAAAACTATGAATATGGTTGATTTTTCATAGGAGGAGGTGGCGAGGTTGAAATATAGTGAATCACTGGAAAAATTCTTAGGCTATCTCCGGGAAGTCCAGCAGGAATATAATATTGCGAAAATGACAGAGCAGGAAACCAATAATGAGACACAGGATATTTTACATAACTTGGAACTTTGCGAAAACAAGTACCATGACTGTGCCAAATTGTCTATTGCATTACGGGCAGTGCGTCAGGAACGTCGGGCAGCTAAAGATACACAGCAAGCGTTACAGCCTATTATAAATTGGATAGGACAGAACGCAAAAACGGTAAAAAGCCTTGAACAGCTTTTAGGGGAAGTTCGTAAGACCGAAAAGAATATGACAAGCCGGCACTACCACCCCAAAACAGATATTATAGATAAAACTTTTGGAGAGAGGGGGCTTTTGGATTGACAACTTATGACGAAAAAATGCGCCGTGAGGAAAAGAAACTTTATAATGAGGCTATAATAGTTTACCCGCCCCGGAGGTCACGAGGGTAAAGGAGCGATTTTATGAAATACTGGCGAGAAAATATAGAAAAGGCAAGAGCCGAAGCAAAAACAGAGCATAAGCTCCTTGTGCTTGAATATGATGCGTTGACTGATGCGGATTTGTGCTCAGCTATGACTCAGATGGAATTTGACGAGGCAAAGGCAACACAGTATCGCAACGTTTATGCTGGTTGGATTATGATTAAAGAAGACTATACAAAGGGGGCATAAAGATTATGAAAGAATATCCTTTAACGGAACTTGGCTATTTTACTGAAAGCCAGTGCGAGGCCATTAAAAAGTGTATGCAGGGCGAAAGCATGATGGATTTTGATATTGCCTGGAGCAACTTTGCCGGCAACTGTACGTTGGTTATAAAAACCGATTATCCGGAATCGGCACAGGAAATTAAAAACTTTTTTCTTCATTGTGCTCTTGGAAAAATCTTAGAGCTGCAAAGGGGTTTAGCGTAGGTGTGTCATTATGGCACGACAGAAAAGGAGGACCACACTATGAAATTGGCATTAAAAGAATTTTGCGAAAGATACCGCAAAGGAGATTTTAACGGAAGCGATTGCGGCACGCAGATTGAAGCAGGCTGGTACGATTGGTTTTGTGCTGACTCTGAACTTGCTGACAGGCTGAAAAGAATTTGGCAGATTTTAGACGGAATCACCAGTGACTACATACTTGACAATTACCGGGTATGGTTCAAAAATAATTGTCCTATAGAGGGACCTCTTTATGATGATGTGCGTTTTGAACCATTGGACGAGAGTAAAAGAAATGAGCTTTATTTCGGCATTGCCATTGCGGACGAGAGAAATACGCATGAATATGAAATTTTTACGGCGCGCAA